>NZ_JAPVZA010000009.1:0-94000 GCF_041432115.1 Streptococcus sp. 27098_8_12 | reverse complement strand
TTTCGTCTACCTATCAAGAAGTGAGGAAGGAATGAAAAAGAATATTGTAAAAGATGTCTTATTCTTGGGTCAAAAGTCAGAAGAAGCGACACCTGAGGATCGCACCTTGGCTTTGGATTTGCAGGACACTTTAAATGCTCATCTCCTTGAGTGTGTGGGTTTAGCGGCTAATATGATCGGGGTGAAAAAACGGGCGATTATCATCCGAATGGGAAGTGAAAATTTGGTCCTGTTTAATCCTGTTCTCCTTGAAAAGAAAAAGCCTTACCAAACAGAAGAAGGATGCTTGTCCTTGGTGGGGAGTCGGCCGACCACTCGTTATGAGGAGATTTCAGTGGCCTATCGAGATGTGAATTGGAAAGCAAAAACAATTCAGTTGTCAGGTTTTCCAGCCCAGATCTGTCAGCACGAAATGGATCATCTAGAAGGCATTATTATCTAGAAGTCATTAATGGAGTCGATTGGGCTCCATTTTTTTAGTTCTTATAGAAACTTTTTTCTTGACAGGGATCTTTTTTGTGCTAAAATAGTTCTCATAGTAACTTTAAGGTTCTTAAGAGAACTATTTGGAGGAATGATGGAAAAGCCATTACAAGAATTAAAAAAAATTGGCCATCTCATTCACCTCATGGTGGAAAGAGAGGCTAAGAAGCGTGGGTTTGAATTTAGCGCAGGACCCCAAGGTCAGGTATTGAGATTCTTATCTCATCGTGAAAAAGAGGGAAAAGTGACCTTGATTCGGGATGTTGAGCAGGAACTTCATATCTCAAAATCCGTGGCCAGTAGCCTGATCAAGCGAATGGAGAAAAATGGGTTTATTTATTTAGAGGCTAGTCCGACCGATAAACGGGCCAAGTATGTCTACCTAACAGACAGTGTGAAAGCCAATTTGAATGACATGAAGCAATTCTTTGAGGAAGTGGAGCAGAGTCTAGTAGCGGGTGTATCAGAAGAAGAATTGTCCACCTTTTTCAAGGTCATGCATCAATTTTATGAGAATATGAAAAAAAGGAGCGAGGAATGATCAATATGTTTCGGCGCTTAACCGCCAAAGAATGGGGCATGATTGCCCTTAGTACGGTCTTTATCTGTCTGGCTGTTTGGATGGATTTAAAGACTCCTGAATACTTATCTGATATCACGACCCTCTTAGCTAAGGATGGGACCAAGGTTTCTGATATTATGGATCCGGGAAGCAAGATGTTGCTCTTCTCTTTTGGAAGCTTTTTGATGGCAGTTTTTGTGGGCTTTTTAGCTTCAAGAGTCGCTGCCAGCTTTACGACGCGACTTCGAGGAGAGATTTTCCATCAAGTGATGGATTACTCTGATGCCGAGATCAAGAAATTCTCCGTTCCCTCTCTTTTGACTCGGACGACCAACGATTTGACTCAATTGCAAATCATGATTGTCATGGGGATGCAAGTTGTGACGCGTGGTCCCATTATGGCGATTTGGGCTTTGACCAAGATTTGGGGGAAGAGCAGTGCCTGGACAACTTCTGTTGGGATTGCGGTCTTGATGGTCTTGATTCTTCTCTCTGTTCTGGTTCTTATTGCCTTTCCTCGCCAGCAAAAGGTTCAAGGTTTGACCGATGCCTTGAATGCGACGACACGGGAGAGTTTGACTGGGGTGCGGGTCGTTCGTGCTTACAATGCAGAAGCTTATCAAAATGAAAAATTCCAGGCTGAAAACAAGGGCTTAACCCGTCTAAATCTCTTTGTTTATCGTTTGATGTCTCTGATGAACCCTGTCATGACAGTGGTATCAAGTGGGTTGACCCTTGCTATCTACTGGATTGGGGCGCACTTGATCAATGATATCACCATGCCAACAAATCCTACAAAGCTTGCGGTGAGTTCTGCCTTAGCGGATAGGACCAAGGTCTTCTCAGATATGATCACCTTCTCTTCTTACGCTATGCAGGTTGTCGTTGGCTTTATGATGATGGTGGCCATCTTGATTATTCTTCCTCGTGCCTTGGTATCCGCAAAACGGATTGATCAGGTCTTGGCTCTTGAACCGTCTGTAGCCTTCCCAAGTGAGTCAAAAGAAAAATCAGACCAAGCAGGTACAGTAGAATTTCAAGATGTTTCCTTTAGATATGGACGGACTTCTCGTGCTGTGATTGAGCATGTGACCTTCTCAGCCCAAAAGGGACAAACCGTTGCCTTCATCGGGTCGACTGGTTCTGGTAAATCCACTTTGGTCAACTTAATTCCACGTTTTTACGATGCGACAGAAGGAAAGATCTTAGTGGATGGGGTGAATGTCAAGAATTATAGCCACCAAGAATTGAATAATAAAGTCGGCTATATCCCCCAAAAAGCTGTGCTCTTTAGCGGCACGATTCGCTCTAATATGGAATTTGGAGAAAGTAGTCAAGGAAAATTAGAGGATGAAGCCATCTGGAAAGCTCTTGAATTGGCCCAAGCCAAAGAGTTTGTTTCCGCAAAAGAAAAAGGCTTGGATACAGAAGTAGCGCAAGGAGGAAGCAACTTCTCTGGAGGACAACGTCAACGTTTGGCCATTGCGCGTGCCCTGGCACGTAAGCCCGAGATCCTCATCTTTGATGATTCCTTCTCAGCCCTGGATTACAAAACGGATCGTATCTTGCGCCAAGCCCTGAAAGAAGAGCTGGCAGATACGACCAAATTGATCGTTGCCCAACGGATTTCGACCATTATGGATGCGGATTTGATTTTGGTCTTGGATCAAGGGAAGGTCGTCGGTCAAGGCACCCACAAAGAATTGCTTGCGACTAATGAAGTCTATCAAGAAATTGCCTATTCACAATTGTCTAAGGAGGAGTTGGAACATGCATAAAACAAAACAAGATTCGTCCCTTTGGAGACAACTTTCTCCCTATTTGAAGGGCTTCCACCTATTTTTCCTAGTTGCTATCCTCTTTTCAATCGTATCGAGTATTATCACGGTTATTGGACCGGATAAGTTAAAAGAAATTACAGATACCATTACAAAAGGGATGGGAGGCGCCATTGATATTGATAAGATCACTTCGATTGCCCTGACCTTAGCCATCCTTTATGGAGTTGGAGCACTGGTGTCCTACAGCAGTAGTTTCATTATCTCAACGATGATTCAGCGCTTCGCTGAACGCTTGCGCAATGCCATTGCTGAGAAGATCAATCGCGTGCCCCTCCAATATTTTGATAGCCATGAACAAGGAGATACCTTGTCTCGTGTGACCAATGACGTGGATTTGATGACCCAATCCTTTAACCAAAGCTTGGTTCAAATGGTCTCTTCTATTGTCTTATTGATTGGCTCCATCTTTATGATGTTTAAGACGGACTGGCATTTAGCTTTGACCGCCATCCTTTCTGTTTTTGGTGGCTTTGCTCTTTCTAGCATTATTATGGTCAAGAGTCAGCCTTTGTTTAAACAGCAGCAAGATAATCTTGCCAAAGTTTCAGGCTATGTTGAAGAAATCTATAGTGGCCACAATGTTGTCATTTCCTATAATGGCCGTCATCAGGCCAAAGATCATTTTGATGCCATCAACCAAGATTTGTACCATAGCATGTGGAAATCCCAATTCTTCTCTGGGATCATGATGCCCTTGATGCAGTTTGTAGGGAATTTCGGCTATGTCATGGTCTGTATCGTTGGGGCTGTCCTCACCATTAATGGAGACATTACCATCGGGACCATTGTGGCCTTTATGACCTATGTCCGCATCTTTACCCAACCAATTGGTCAAATGGCCCAAGGAATTACCCAATTGCAATCAGCCAGTGCTGCTATGGGGCGTGTCTTTGAATTCTTAGACGAAGAAGAAATGGAAGAGGAATCCCAAAAAACACGTCAATTGGAAACACCAAAAGGTCATGTCACCTTTGAGCATGTTCGCTTTGGCTATTCACCAGACAAGACTATTATCCATGACTTTACAGCTGAAGCGAAGCCTGGACAAAAAGTGGCCATTGTTGGTCCGACAGGTGCAGGTAAGACGACTATGGTCAATCTCTTGATGCGTTTTTACGACATTCAAGCTGGTAAAATTACCATCGATGGTGTGGATACTAAGGCCATGAGCCGAGAAGAAGTTCATGATGCCTTTTCGATGGTCTTACAAGATACCTGGCTCTTTGAAGGGACTATCCGGGAAAACTTAGTCTTTAATCAAACCAATATTTCAGATGAAGCGGTCGAAGCGGCAACCCGAGCGGTTGGGGTCCATCACTTTATTCGGACTTTGCCGAATGGCTATGATACTGTATTAGATGATTCAGTGACCTTGTCCGTTGGTCAAAAGCAACTTTTGACCATTGCGCGTGCCCTCTTGAAGGATGCCCCGCTCCTCATCTTGGATGAAGCAACCTCATCTGTCGATACCCGTACAGAAGAGTTGATTCAAAAAGCCATGGACAAACTCATGGAAGGCCGAACTTCCTTTGTCATTGCCCATCGCTTGTCCACTATCCGTAATGCGGATCTGATTCTCGTGATGAAAGATGGAAATATTATCGAGCAAGGCAACCACCAAGAACTCATGAGTCAAAATGGCTTCTATGCTGATCTCTATAATAGCCAATTCACAGAAGAAGTAGCGTAAGAACAAGATACAAAGCCCGTAAAATGCACAGTGAAAATAGGAAATTCTTGCAGTGAGCCATGCTCACAAGAGAATTTATCTTTTTCACACAGCATTTAGGGCGTGTTCAATTCGTGTAATGGAAAGCACAATGGTGCCTTGCCAACACGACTCACTAACTCCTCAGGTGGATAATATCGATCCACCTTCGTCCTGTCGCAATTCCAACAAGATACAAAGGGCGTAACATACAAAGTGAAAAAATGAGAGTGGGACAGAAATCGGTAATTCGTTAGAATTCGATTTCGTCGTCCCACTTCCGCACAGTTGAGTAGGGCTGTAAAAGCTGATGAAATCAGCGTAGTAGAGCCCACTCAACCACTGCGTCTTGCTCGACAATCCAAAAAAATTAAGAGGCTAGGACTTTTGTCCCAGCTTCATTTTTTTATCGATAATAGTAATGGAAAAGACGTTTCTTGGAGACAGAAAAATGATAAATCATCAGATTTTAGTGCTAAATCATGTGAAAAAGAAGGAAGAAAAGATAAAAAAGAAGCCTGGCTTGACAGGCTTTCTTAGGATCGCGTATACTAGTAGTACAAAAACGAGATGATAGACAGGAGTGCCAACATGAAGCCCAATCTTCAAGATTATCCGAAATTTTATCGTTGGCTAACCCTGCCTTTTACGAGAAAGCCACATCGTGTGCAGGTTCTTCAAAGGATGAATCGAATCTTGACGTTCGTGATGCCAGGTATCTACGGCCTGGTCTTTTGTTGGCTGTTTTTTAAGAAAACTTCAATGGGAGAAATCTGGCCTTTTATCTGGATCCCTGCTTCGGGTTTTGTCTTGTTTAGCCTCTTTCGTCATTGGGTCAATGTTCCGAGACCTTATGAGAAATGGGAGATTCAACCCTTATTAGAAAAGAATTCATCCGGACATTCCTTTCCTAGCCGACATGTTTTTTCGGCCACCATTATCTCGATGTGTGTCTGCCAGTTGTCGCTTCCGCTAGGAATGTGCTCCATGCTCCTATCTCTTCTATTAGCCCTTGTCCGAGTTATTGGAGGGGTTCATTATCCCAAGGATGTTCTCGTCGCTTGGGGGCTGGGACTCGTTTGGGGAGGACTCTTTTTGCTGGTTTGAATGAACAAATTGCTGAAAATTGACCTTTGTCTAAGAGCGAGGGATAGTGTATACTGGAAAGTGGACTTAGAATAGGAGAGAAGATGAAGTACAGAAAAGCAGAAAAAGCAGATCTGGATCAGGTGGTTCGAGTAGCCAGTACAGCCTTTGAGGACTATCTATTTTTAAAAGTTATCAAGGATTTGGTTCGGGATCCCAAGCAATACCCAGCCTTTGTTGAGGCAATGATGCGCATCTTGGTGAAGGTTTTTCTTAAGCACCATATTTGCCTTGTGGCAGAAAAAAACGATGAAATTTATGCGGTAGCCTTGTTGCAAAAGGGACCGATTCCTTTTCGGGCCTATCTCTTAAATGGGGGATTTGGTTTGCTCAAGTTTATTTCCTTGAAAAATATGTTGGCCTACTTTAAATTTATGGAGGACACGGATAAGGAATTGGAGCAAAATGTAGACTTTGATTGGTATTTGATGCTTCTCGCAGTCGCCCCTAAACACCAACGGCAGGGCTATGGCAGTCGCTTTATGACAGAAGGAATTGAGCCTTTCTTGGAAGAGATCAAAGGGGAAAAACTAGCCTTTTATACCAATACCAAAGGAAATGTCTATTTTTACACGAAAAATGGTTACAAGGAAGTCTATTCAAGTGAGATTAGCTTTAACCAAGTAGAAATGGGAAGTTGGTATTTCTTGAAGGAACTAAAAAAACACTAAGGTTCAAAGCCTTAGTATTTTTTCATTGTAGCTGTGAATCTGCTTGAATGCCGAATTTTTCAAAGAAAGCAGTTCGTTCTTCTATGATAGCATCGGTCGGATGTTTGATATTCCGTAAGAGCTCAACAAGGTCTGGTGTGACTTCACGAAGCAGTTGCCCTAAGGACCAGATAGCCGTTGCAATATGAATCTGATTTTGTGAAGTTTCGATGATGTTCAGGAGCTTAGGGATGGCTGAGCGGTCATTGGCATTGGCTAATGCAATAATGGCATTGCGCTGGAGGATGTTCTTGCCTCGCCAACTTCCAGCAACATGTCCGAATTTTTCCTTAAATTGTCCATTGGACAGCTCGATAAAAGGAATCAACTCTGGATGAGCCAGATCAGGATCGATTTCTGTTGCCAAGGGATTATCTAGCCCTTTGTTATAAGGACAACTAATCTGACAGATATCACATCCATAGATGACCGTTTTAATTTTCTTGCGAAATTCTAGGTCCATCATGCCCTTGTCCTGGGTTTGGAAGGACAGACAGCGTCTGGCATTCATAGAGCCATCCCCGATTAAACAGGAGGTTGGACAAGCATCCAAACAACGTCGACAGTCTCCACAACCATAGTCGACTGGCTGATCTGGTTCGATTTCGAGGTTGGTAATCAATTCCCCCAGAAACATGTAAGAACCGTATTCTTTTGAAATGACCAAGCCGTTTTTTCCGATAAAGCCAATCCCTGCTCGTTGGGCGACAGCCGTATCAACCAGTGCTCCAGTATCGACCATGCCCTTGTATTCAAAATCCTGCGTCATTTCTTCAATCCCAGCAGCTAAGCGGTTGAGCTTGTCTTGAAGGACATAATGGTAGTCTAATCCCCAGCTGTTGGGGGTGAATTTTCCTCTTTTATAGGCTGTTTTTTGAGGTTGTTGCTTGAGTTTGTGGGGGTAGGCGACAGCGATTGAGATGATGGTCTTGGCGGAGGAGAGACTTAATTTGGGGTGGATGCGCTCTTCGATATTCTTATGCTCGAATCCAGAATTCCGTCCTTCCTCAACGGTCAAGCGGAGCGATTTTTCCAAATAAGCGAAGTCATCAGCAGTTGTAAATCCAATTTTTGATATCCCAATAGAATGCGCCAGTTGGATAATGTTTTCTTTTAGTGTCATCCCTTTCATTATACACAAAAATAAAGTTTCTGGCGAGAGAGGAAAACAATAGAAAGGGCTTTCAAAAACTTTCTTTTTTTTGTATAATAGAAACATGAAATGCAAGGAGGATATTATGGGACAACCATTATTTTTACATTCAGTCATGCAGGAAAAAATTTGGGGAGGAACTCGTCTGAAAGAAGAATTTGGTTACGAAATTCCGAGCGACCATGTCGGTGAATTTTGGGCAATTTCAGCCCATCCACATGGAGTTTCTAAAGTAGCCAATGGTCCATACGAAGGAATGGGATTGGATCAGCTCTATCAAGAGCACCGGGAATTATTCGGTAATCGTAAAGAGCCTGTCTTTCCTTTATTAACAAAGATTTTGGATGCCAACGATTGGCTCAGTGTACAGGTGCACCCAGATGATACCTATGCAATGGAGCATGAAGGAGAACTTGGAAAAACTGAGTGTTGGTACGTGATTGCGGCTGATGAAGGATCTGAGATTATCTATGGGCACAATGCCAAGTCAAAAGAAGAACTCCGCCAGCAAATTGAGGACAAGAACTGGGATGCCTTGCTGACAAAAGTTCCTGTCAAGGCTGGAGATTTCTTCTATGTGCCAAGTGGGACCATGCACGCCATTGGATCTGGAATATTGATTCTTGAAACCCAACAGTCGAGTGACACCACCTACCGGGTTTATGATTTTGACCGTAAGGATGCTCAAGGAAACTTGCGGGAGCTTCACTTGGAAAAATCGATTGATGTGTTAAACATCGGTGAGCCGGCAAATAGTCATCCAGATACAGTTGTTGTCGATGATCTTCGAATGACCACCTTGGTTGCAAGTGACTTCTTCACCGTTTATAAGTGGGAACTGACTGGAAAAGCTGATTTTGAAAAGACTGCTGATTACAGCTTGTTAAGCGTCTTAGCCGGAGAAGGAAAATTGACGGTAGATGGAAAGGATTATCCTATTCGAAAAGGAAGTCACTTTATCTTACCGAGCGATGTTGAATCTTGGACTTTGGAAGGGCAAGGTTTAGAATTGATCGTGAGTCATCCATAAAAAAGAAAGGGTTTGAGTTAAAAGTTGTGAAACAACTCAAGCCTTTTTTATCTGAAAACTTTTTTTATGTTAAGCCTTGACTCTGACCTAAGGGGAGGGGTTATACTATCCTTGTAATACTCTTCGAAAATCAAATTCAAACCACGTCAGCGTCGCCTTACCGTATATATGTTACTGACTTCGTCAGTTCTATCTACAACCTCAAAGCAGTGCTTTGAGCAACCTGCGGCTAGCTTCTTAGTTTGCTCTTTGATTTTCATTGAGTATAAGGAGGAAATCATGTACCATATCAAAGAAGCTGCAGAGCTGTCAGGTGTCTCTGTCAAGACCTTGCACCACTATGACAAGATAGGACTTCTCGTCCCTGTCAAATCTGAAAATGGCTATCGGACATACAGTCAAGAAGATTTAGAACGATTACAGGTGATTCTCTACTACAAGTATCTAGGATTTTCCTTAGACCAAATAGCAGAACTCTTAGCCGAAGAAAAATCTAACTTATTACCCCATTTAACCAAACAGTTGAACTATTTGACTCAAGAAAGACAACGTCTGGATACCTTGATTTCTACCTTGCAAAAAACCATTCAAGAACAAAAAGGAGAAAGAAAAATGACCATTGAGGAAAAATTTACTGGATTTAGCTACCAAGATACTCAAAAATACCAGCAAGAGGCGGTAGAGAAGTACGGTCAAGAAGTCATGGACCAAGCTCTCGAGCGCCAAAAGGGGCGTGAAGATGAGGCGACAAGAGCCTTTAATCAAGTCTTCAAAGTCTTGGCGAAAAACCTCCAAGCAGGTTTGCCAGTAACAGCATCGGAAAATCAAGAAGAAGCAGCCAAACTTTTAGACGCGATTCGAACGTATGGATTTGACTGCTCTATAGAGGTTTTTGGCCATATCGGCAAAGGCTATGTCTATAATCCAGAATTCAAGGAAAACATCGACAAGTTTGGAGTTGGCACAGCCCAGTACACTTCGGATGTCATTGCCTTTTATGTCGAAAATCAAGCAAAATAAAAAAGTGAGAGTGGGACAGAAATCGGTCATTCGTTAGAATTCGATTTCGTCGTCCCACCTCCGCACAGTTGAGTAGGGCTGTAAAAGCTGATGAAATCAGCGCAGTAGAGCCCACTCAACCACTGCGTCTTGCTCGACAATCCAAAAATAATTGAGAGGCTAGGATTTTTGTCCCAGCCTCGTTTTTTGCTTGGATCAATTTGAAAAGAAGCAGGCCGATCTAAAAGAGCTTGAATGGATGAACATAATGAAAACTTTATGAAAATTTCACTATTTCGGTTGACAGTCTTGAAAAAAAGGAGTAGAATAACCCCTGTTTTATGAAAAGAGGCAGGGAATCCCCGGCCTCATGATCTTTTTTCAAGGAGTTTTTTATGTTTTCAACATTGAAAAAATGGTTTATTGGCCGTCCGTTGAAATCTGGTGCAGAAGGTGAAGGTGGATTGCTAGGGAAAATGCAGGCCTTGGCCATGCTCTCTAGTGACGCGCTTTCTTCTATCGCCTACGGTCCAGAGCAAGTTATCCTGGTCTTGATGACCGTATCAGCAGGAGCCATTTGGTGGTCCATTCCAATTGGGATTGTGGTCCTGATTCTCCTAGCCAGTTTAACAATTTCTTATCGCCAGGTCATTCATGCCTACCCTCAAGGGGGAGGGGCCTACATGGTGACTACGGAGAACTTGTCTCCCAAAGCGGGTTTGATCGCTGGTGGTAGTCTCTTAGTCGACTACATGCTGACAGTAGCAGTATCTGTGTCTTCCGGTGCAGATGCCATCACGTCAGCGATTCCATCTCTTCATCCTTATAATCTTCACATTTCCATTTTGTTGGTCTTGATTTTGATGCTGATGAACCTTCGGGGGCTACGTGAATCAGCGACATCATTGATGATTCCGGTATACCTTTTCATTGTCAGTACCATTGCCTTGATCGGCTATGGTGTGATCCAAATCTTGACGGGTCACTTGGCCTATAACGCAACTGCTCATGTGGGTCAAACCATTTCAGGGGTTAGTATTATTCTCTTATTGCGGGCCTTTACGAGTGGATCCGCTTCCCTAACAGGGGTTGAAGCCATCTCCAATTCGGTTCCTTTCTTTAAGAAACCAAAAGCAAAGAATGCAGCTTCTACCTTGACCATTATGGCTTTGATTTTGGGGATCATGTTTGCAGGGATTACCTTCCTCAATTACTGGGTGGGCGTCGTACCAGCAAAAGGGGTAACAACTCTAGCCCAAATGGCCCAAGCCATCTTAGGGAATTCCCCAGTTGGACAAGCCTTCTTTTACATCTTCCAATTATCAACAGCCTTGATCTTGGCAGTTGCGGCTAATACCGGTTTCTCCGCCTTTCCAATGTTGGCCTTTAACATGGCTAAAAACAAATACATGCCACACATGTATATGGAAAAAGGGGATCGTCTGGGCTATTCTAATGGGATTTTGACCTTGGCGATTGGTGCCATCGTCTTGCTCTTGATTTTTGATGGACAAACAGAAAGCTTAATTCCGCTTTATACCATTGGGGTCTTCATTCCTTTTGCCCTTTCTCAAACAGGGATGGTGATCCACTGGAAACGCCAATATCAAAAAGGATTTCTTAAGTATTCGCTTGCCAATATCCTGGGGGCAGCCATCTGTTATGGAATTGTCTTGATCCTCTTATTATTCCGTTTGCGTGAGATCTGGCCCTTCTTCCCTATTATTGGTCTCTTGCTTTGGATGTTCTTGAGTATCCGTAATCACTATGATAAAGTTGCGGCTCAATTGCGCTTGGGAGGTAAGATCGAAAAGACAAGTTATGCGGGCAATACCGTGATTGTCCTTGTTGGGAATGTCACTCAGGTAAGTGTGGGAGCTATGAGTTATGCAAATAGCCTAGGAAACGATGTTATAGCGATGCACGTCTCAACGGAAGAAACCAAGGTCAAAGATGCTGAGGTAGCAGAAGAATTTAAGCGGTATTTCCCTCATATTCGCTTTGAAAATGTCATGACGAGTTACCGGGATATTATCCAGCCAACGGTTGAATTTGTCTCAAAAGTAGCTGAGGAGGCCAAGGAAAAAGGCAACACCGTTACAGTCTTAGTCCCTCAATTTATCCCTAAAAAACACTGGCAAAATATTCTCCACAACCAAATGAGTTTGAAATTGAAGTATGCACTTCGTTGGCATGAAGAAGTGGTTGTGGCAAGCTATTCTTACCATTTGTCTGAATAACGATCGCCTAAAGAAAAGATGTCTGCTTGAGCAGGCATCTTTTTGGATTTTCTTACACGAAAAAAACCACTCGAAAGTCTTGTAAGATACAGCCTTGATCTTGAAAAAATGTTTAAAAAATGCTAGAATAAAAAGAACATTTTAGATTTTGAAAAATTCAAAGTAAGGAAAAAAATGGCAAATTTATTAAAAACAATTATTGAAAATGATCGAGGCGAAATCAAACGCCTTGAAAAAATGGCTGATAAGGTCTTTTCTTATGAAGACCAAATGGCAGCTTTGACGGATGACGAATTAAAAGCGAAAACAGTTGAGTTTAAGCAACGTTACCAAGATGGTGAGTCTTTGGATGATCTCTTGTACGAGGCTTTTGCAGTTGTTCGTGAAGCTGCAAAACGGGTTCTTGGTTTGTTCCCATACAAGGTTCAGGTCATGGGGGGAATCGTCCTTCACCATGGTGACGTTCCAGAGATGCGTACAGGGGAAGGAAAAACCTTGACAGCCACCATGCCGGTATACTTGAATGCCTTGTCTGGCAAAGGGGTACACGTTGTTACCGTCAATGAATACTTGACCGAGCGGGATGCAACAGAGATGGGAGAACTTTACTCATGGCTTGGCCTTTCAGTAGGGATCAACCTTGCAGCGAAATCTCCAGCTGAGAAAAAAGAAGCTTACCTCTGTGATATCACTTACTCAACCAACTCAGAGATTGGTTTTGACTACTTGCGTGACAACATGGTTGTGCGTGCAGAAAACATGGTTCAACGTCCATTGAACTATGCCTTGGTCGATGAGGTAGACTCCATCTTGATTGACGAAGCCCGTACTCCGTTGATCGTTTCTGGTCAGACAGCTTCTGATACAAGCCAGCTCTATCACATGGCGGATGCTTATGTGAAGACCTTGACAGAGGACGATTACATTATCGATGTCCCATCTAAAACCATCGGTTTGTCTGATTCAGGAATCGATAAAGCAGAAAGCTACTTTAATCTTGAAAACTTGTACGATATTGAAAATGTAGCTTTGACTCACTTTATCGACAACGCCCTTCGTGCCAACTACATCATGATTTTGGATATCGACTATGTGGTCAGCGAAGATCAAGAAATCTTGATCGTCGACCAATTTACTGGTCGGACCATGGAAGGACGTCGCTATTCTGATGGACTTCACCAAGCGATTGAAGCCAAAGAAGGTGTTCCAGTTCAAGAAGAAACCAAAACATCTGCATCGATTACTTACCAAAACCTCTTCCGTATGTACAAGAAGTTGTCAGGGATGACAGGGACAGGGAAAACCGAAGAAGAAGAATTCCGTGAAATTTATAACATTCGCGTGATTCCAATTCCAACCAACCGTCCGATTGCCCGTATTGACCATCCAGACCTTCTCTACCCAAGCTTGAAATCAAAATTTAAGGCTGTTGTAGAAGATGTCAAGTCTCGTCATGAAAAAGGGCAACCAGTCCTTGTAGGTACCGTTGCCGTTGAAACCAGTGATTACCTTTCTCAATTGTTGGTTCAAGCAGGTGTCCCTCACGAAGTTTTGAATGCGAAAAACCACTACAAAGAAGCGCAAATCATCATGAACGCTGGTCAACGTGGTGCTGTTACCATCGCGACCAACATGGCCGGGCGTGGTACCGATATCAAGCTTGGTGAAGGTGTTCGCGAACTCGGTGGACTGTGTGTCATCGGGACAGAACGTCACGAAAGCCGTCGGATTGATAACCAGCTTCGTGGACGTTCAGGACGTCAAGGGGATCCAGGTGAATCTCAATTCTACTTGTCTCTTGAAGATGAATTGATGCGTCGTTTCGGTTCTGAACGGATCAAAGCAGTGCTTGATCGCTTCAAGTTGAGCGAAGAAGAATCGGTGATCCGTTCAAATATGTTCACCCGTCAAGTAGAGGGGGCACAAAAACGGGTTGAAGGAAACAACTACGATACCCGTAAACAAGTCCTTCAATACGATGACGTGATGCGGGAACAACGGGAAATTATCTACGCGGAACGCTATGATGTCATCACAGCTAACCGTGACTTGGCACCTGAAATCAAGGCCATGATCAAACGGACCATCAAACGGATTGTTGAAGGGGCTAGCCACTCAAGCAAGGAAGAACGCGTTGAAGCGATTCTGAACTTTGCCAAATACAATTTGGTTCCGGAAGATACGATTTCGGCAAGCGATATTGAAGGAAAATCTGACAAGGAAGTCATCGATTACTTGTATGCACGTGCAGAAGAAATCTATGCTAGCCAAGTAGCGAAATTGCGTGACGAAGAGTCTGTGCAAGAATTCCAAAAAGTCTTGATCCTTCGAGTGGTAGACAGCAAGTGGACGGACCATATCGATGCTTTGGATCAATTGCGAAATGCGGTCGGACTTCGTGGGTATGCGCAAAATAACCCAGTGGTAGAATACCAATCAGAAAGTTTCCGTATGTTTAACGATATGATTGGATCGATTGAATTTGATGTGACTCGTCTCATGATGAAAGCCCAAATTCACGAACAAGAACGTCCACGTACGGAACACAGTATTTCAACAACTGCGACTCGCAACATTGCAGCGCAACAACAAGATATTCCAGCAGATATTGACTTATCACAAGTGAAACGCAACGATTTGTGCCCTTGTGGTTCAGGCAAGAAATTCAAAAACTGTCACGGACGTAAATTTTAAGAGCTCCTCTGAAATAGAAAGAGGATGGGGCTAGGTAGCATAAGGAGGCCGTATGGTATTCATTACGAAGAGCAATAAGATTGATGAGCAAGAGATCACTTCGTTTTACCGCTTGGAAGGTCCAGCCTTGGAGCGCAAAGAAGCGCGTGATCGAGAATTGGAAGCTATTATCAAAGGAGAAGACCAACGGATCCTTCTTGTGATCGGGCCTTGCTCTTCTGATAATGAAGAAGCTGTGATGGAGTATGCTCGTCGTTTGGCAGACTTGCAAGAGAAAGTCAAAGATCAGATTTTCATTGTGATGCGGGTCTATACGGCTAAGCCTCGGACCAACGGGGATGGCTATAAAGGCTTGATGCACCAACCAGATACACATGCAGCACCAAGCTTTGTGGACGGTTTGAAAGCGGTCCGACATCTCCACTACCGTGTGATTACAGAAACTGGTTTGACAACTGCGGATGAGTTGCTTTATCCAGCAAGTCTTCCGTATGTTGAAGATTTGATTTCTTATCATGCCATTGGAGCGCGATCAGTTGAAGACCAGGAGCACCGCTTTGTATCTAGTGGGATCTCTGCTCCGACCGGCATGAAGAATCCAACTTCTGGAAATCTTTCTGTCATGTTCAATGCGATTTATGCAGCCCAACATCCCCAAAACTTTTTGTTCAATGCCCAAGCAGTGGAAACCTCAGGAAATCCTTTAGCCCATGCGATCCTACGTGGGGGCTTGGATGCAAGTGGTAAGAATATTCCAAACTACCATTATGAAGATTTGCTAGTGGCAGCAAAACGCTATAGTGAAATGGGCTTGCAACATCCTTTCATTCTAGTGGATACCAACCATGACAATTCTGGCAAACAATTCGAAGAGCAAGTACGCATCGTGAGAGAAACCATGATGAACCGTGCTTGGAACAAGGATTTGGCAATGTTAGTTCGTGGTTTCATGATTGAATCCTATCTAGAAGATGGCCGTCAAAATGAACCAGTGGTTTATGGTCAATCCATCACAGACCCTTGCCTGGGTTGGGAAAAAACACAGGCCTTGGTCAAAGAAATTGCAACGATGAATAAGTAACAGGCAGGGGCGGAAGGAGTGATTCTTTAGCCCCTTCTCTTTTGTCAGTAAAACGATACTGAAACAATAAATAAGGATAAAACAAGATGATCAAAGGACATGGCATCGATATCGAATCGATCGCTGCGATTGAAAAAGCCTATCAAAAGAATGCACGATTTGCAGAAAAAGTCTTAACAAAGGCTGAGCAAGAGCGCTTTGAAGCATTATCTGGAAAACGGAAAATGGAATATTTAACGGGCCGGTGGTCAGCTAAAGAAGCTTTTTCAAAGGCAATGGGAACAGGGATTGGACCGGTTGGTTTTCAAGAGTTAGAAATTTTAAATGATGCCCACGGAGCTCCCTATTTTTCCAAGTCTCCTTTTTCTGGGAAGGTATGGATTTCGATCAGTCATAAGGGAGACCTAGTGTCGACCAGTGTCATTTTGGAGGAAGAAAATGAAAGCAAGTAAACATAGACCAACTGTTGCTAGAGTCGATTTGGATGCCATTGCCTTTAATGTGCAACAAGTCAGTGACCATATTCCGAGTCAAGCCTTGAAATATGCAGTCGTCAAGGCCAACGCCTATGGTCATGGGGTCGTTGCGGTGACCAAAAAATTGGCGCCTCAGGTAGATGGTTTTTGTGTTTCCAATATGGATGAAGCCCTCGAAATCCGTGAAGAAGGCTTGCAACACCCTATTTTGATTTTGGGAGTTGTGCCAAGTGAAACAGTGAATCTAGCCAAAGAGCATGACATCCGCTTAACGGTGGCGAGTCTTGCTTGGTTGGATCAATTGCTTGGACAAGAAGCAGATCTTTCAGGATTGAAGGTCCATATCAAGGTGGATTCAGGAATGGGGCGGATTGGATTCCGAAGGATCGAAGAGATCAAAGAGGCTGAACGCCTCCTCTTAGCAGCTGGAGCTGAAATTGAAGGGATCTTTACTCATTTTGCAACAGCAGATGAGGCAGATGATCGAAAATTTCAAGCGCAATACCAGTTTTTCAAAGAAGTATTGGCTGCTCTTGAAATCCTTCCTCCTATTGTCCATGCGAGTAATTCAGCCACTTCTTTGTGGCATGCGGATACGATTTTCACAGCTGTACGCTTGGGAGATGTCATGTATGGCTTGAATCCGAGCGGATCTGTGTTAGCCTTGCCATATGAAATTAAGCCAGCTTTGAGTTTGGTGAGCGAATTAGTTCATGTGAAACAGTTAGAAGCTGGTCAAGATATTGGTTACGGGGCAACCTATACGACGGAAGAACCCCAATGGATCGGAACGATTCCTATCGGCTATGCGGATGGTTGGATCCGAGAGATGCAAAACTTTCATGTGCTGATTAAGGGGGACTATTGTCCCATTGTTGGTCGCGTTTCGATGGACCAGATTACTGTTCGCCTTCCAGAAGAATTGCCTCTGGGGACCAAGGTTACCCTAATTGGCCGAGATGGAGAAAAAGAAATTACGGCAACAGAGGTTGCAGATTACCGTGGGACCATTAATTATGAAGTGGTCTGTCTCTTGAGTGATCGGATTCCTCGTGACTATACAGGTGAAGAATAAGAAGAAGCAGGTGGGATTTTCCCGGATGGGCCTGCTTTTTTATAAAAGAAAGGAGGAAAAATGAATCTACACCAACCCTTATCCGTACTTCCTGGAGTCGGTCCAAAATCGGCGGAAAAATTTAAAAAGTTAGGAATTGAAACCTTAGAAGATCTGCTCTTGTATTTCCCCTTTCGCTATGAAGACTTCAAAACGCGCAATGTTTTAGAGTTGGAAGATGGTGAAAAAGCCGTCATCTCTGGGGTAGTAGCAACACCAGCCAATGTCCAATATTATGGCTACAAACGAAATCGCTTGCGTTTTTCGATCAAACAGGGAGACCAGGTCATTGCGGTTAATTTTTTCAACCAACCCTATCTAGCAGACAAAATCGAGGTCCAGCAGACAGTGGCGATCTTTGGAAAATGGGACAAGGCCAAGGGGAGTTTGACAGGAATGAAGCTCCTGGCTCAAGTGGAAGATGATTTGCAGCCGGTCTATCGAGTGACACAAGGAGTGAGCCAAAACAGCCTGGTGAAATTGATCAAAATAGCGTTCGACCAGGGCTTGGACCAGCTTTTAGAAGAGAATCTACCCCACATCTTACGAGAGCGTTATCAACTCATGTCTCGTTCCCAAGCAGTGCAAGCTATGCATTTCCCTAAGGATCTAGCAGAGTATAAGCAAGCTCTTCGCCGGGTAAAATTTGAAGAGCTCCTCTTTTTCCAGTTGCAACTCCAAGTGTTAAAGGAAGAAAACCACGATGCCAGCCAAGGGATTTCCTTGGCCTGGAATCCAGAAAAATTAGCAGAACGAAAAAAACAGCTCCCTTTTGAGCTAACGCAAGCTCAAGAAAACAGCTTGAATGAAATCTTGACAGATATGGCTTCTCCTTATCATATGAACCGCCTCTTACAAGGGGATGTGGGAAGCGGGAAGACAGTCGTGGCCGGTCTTGCCATGTATGCAGCTATTAGTGCTGGTAAGCAAGCTGCCTTGATGGTTCCAACGGAGATTTTGGCAGAGCAGCACAAGGAAAGCTTGCAAAATCTTTTTCCAGATTTGCCAATTGCCCTTCTAACAGGAGGATTAAAGGCGGCTGAGAAACGAGAAGTCTTAGAAGAGATCGCCTCAGGAAAAGCCCAATTGATTGTGGGGACACATGCCTTGATTCAAGAGGGAGTTCACTACCAAGATCTAGGCTTGGTCATTATTGATGAGCAACACCGCTTTGGGGTTTCCCAGCGCCGTATTCTTCGAGAAAAAGGACAAAATCCAGACGTCCTGATGATGACGGCTACCCCTATTCCCCGGACCTTGGCTATTACAGCCTTTGGAGATATGGATGTGTCCATCATTGATCAGATGCCTGCGGGACGCAAGGAAATCATCACACGTTGGGTCAAGCATGAGCAGTTAGAAGTGGTCCTCGACTGGTTAGTCAAAGAACTTGGCAAAGGTTCTCAAGCCTACTTTATTTCTCCATTGATTGAGGAGTCAGAGGCGCTAGATTTGAAAAACGCCCTTGCCCTCCAAGAAGAGCTAGAGACCTTCTTTGGACAGCGAGCACGCGTTTCTCTGCTTCACGGGAAGATGAAAAGTGAAGAAAAAGATGCTATCATGCAGGCCTTTAAAGAGCACCAAGTTGATGTTTTGGTATCCACGACTGTTATTGAAGTAGGAGTCAATGTGCCCAATGCGACCGTTATGGTCATTATGGATGCAGATCGGTTTGGTCTTAGCCAGCTTCACCAGCTTCGAGGCCGGGTTGGTCGGGGAAATAAGCAATCCTATGCTATTCTAATAGCCAATCCTAAGACAGATAGCGGCAAGCAGCGCATGAAAATCATGACAGAGACAACCAATGGGTTTGTTCTAGCAGAAGAAGATTTGAAAATGAGAGGTTCAGGGGAAATCTTTGGAACCCGTCAATCTGGAATACCAGAATTTCAAGTGGCGGATTTGGTAGAAGATTATCCCATTCTGGAAGAAGCAAGGAAAGTTGCTAGCCAGATCGTAGCCACTCCAGATTGGCGCGAACACCCAGATTGGCATTTGCTCTCGCTTTATTTAGAAAAGAAAGAACATTTAGACTAGACGCAAAAAAGGGAGTAGAGTGGAAATTCTTTGGATTACACTCTACTCCCTTTAAGATTGCATTTTACGGGCTATGTATCTTGTTGAATTGCGACAGGACGAAGGTGGATCGATACCATCCACCTGAGGAGTTGGTGAGTCGTGTAGGCAAGGCACCCTAGTGCTTGCCGTTACACGAATTGAACACGCTCTAAATGCTGTGTGAAAAAGATAAATTTTCTTGTGAGCTTCGCTCCCGGTGACAATTTCCTATTTTCACTTTGCATTTTACGGGCTTTGTATCTTATGCTACCCTTCGATATATTCTTTGAGTTCTTGTCCTTTTAGGCCGGCATTGAGGGCGATGAGAAGTTTGATGCGAGCTTTGGGGGCATTTAATTCTTTGATGAAAAAGACACCAGCTTGATGGAGTTGGACGCCACCACCTTCATACGCGTAAACTGGTTCTGCGATCCCGTTGAAGCAACGGGATACTAAAGCGATTGGAAGGCCTGCATCCATAAACTCTTGGAGTTTATGGGCAGTTTCTTTAGGGATGTTTCCAGCTCCAAAGGCTTGGATAATGAGGCCGTCGAGCTTTGAAAGATCCAGCATATCCAGCAGATCGGTTTTCATCCCTGCATAGGTAGCAATGATCGGAACGAAACCATCGATTGTATCGAGATCAAAGCGCACTCGTGGCTCAGCTGTTTTAAAGAAGAGGATTTCCTTTTTCATGACCAATCCCAGTGGACCATGGGTTGGTGTCTGAAAGGTACTGACATTGGTGGTGTGGGTTTTGGTAACATACTTAGCCGCATGAATTTCATCGTTCATGACGACTAAAACGCCTTTATCGCGTGCTTTTGGATCGGCTGCCACTCGGAGGGCTGTTAAGAAATTATAGACACCGTCACTTCCAAGTTCGTTGGAGCTTCGCATGGCTCCTGTAATCACCACGGAGATTTCAGGTAACTCCATGGTATCCAAAAAATAAGCTGTTTCTTCCAGCGTATCGGTCCCGTGTGTAATGACGATCCCATCGAAGTGGCTGGCTGCCTCTTTGATTCTTTGATATAGAGCTAACATGTGATGCGGTGTCATTTGTGGACTTGGTAGATTGAAGATATCCTCAGAGGTGACTTCAATTCCTTCAATTGGAGAAGTAACTTGGGTCATGGGATTGATTTCATTAGTAATCACTGCTCCAGAGTCATCTGCAGCCATGGAAATGGTCCCTCCGGTATGTAGTGCTAAAATTTTCTTAAACATGTGAAGCTCCTTGGAATATGTGATATAATTTATTTTATCATAAAAAGAAAGAAACAGTAGACATGGAAATAAAAGCAGTCTTTTTTGATATCGATGGAACCTTGGTCAATGACAGTCGAGCAGTTTTAAAATCAACAGAAAAAGCTATTCAGTCTTTGAAGGAAGAAGGGATCTATGTTGGCCTTGCGACAGGGCGAGGACCGGCCTTTGTCAAACCGTTTATGGAACGCTATGGTTTTGATTTTGCAGTGACCTATAATGGTCAATATATTTTGACCAAGGACCGCGTACTGTATACCAGCCCAATCGACAAAAAGAGCCTGCACCAGCTGATCGACTATGCTCGAGAACACCGTAAGGAAATTGCTCTTGGGACAAAGGATGGAGTATTTGGTTCTCGGATCATGAGTTTTGGGATGAGTCCTATTTCAACCTGGTCCAGTCGCTTTGTACCCCGCAAGATGGCCCGTACCGTTAGTCGAGGTTTTAATAAAGTAGTCAGTAAAGTGGTTCCACAAGATCAGGACACCCTCTATGCACTAGCGCAAGAACCAATCTACCAAGTACTGATCTTATCGAGTCCAGAAGAGACTACAAAAATTGAAAAAGAGTTTCCACATCTGAAATTCACACGGTCCAGTCCTTTTGCGGCAGATGTCCTCAATCCAGGCATTTCCAAGCTAGAAGGCATTCGCATCGTTGGTCAGGAGTTTGGCTTTAACATCGATGAGGTCATGGCTTTTGGCGATTCGGATAATGACCTTGAGATGCTGTCACGTGTTGGTTTGTCCATTGCGATGGGAAATGGGACGACAAGTGTCAAGGCGATTGCCAAGCATACCACGACTAGTAATGGCAAGGATGGCATTCAAAAAGCCCTGCAACACTTTGGTATTCTCTCAGAGAAAGAACTCTTTCTTTCTAAGGATGATCACTTCAATAAGGTCAAAACCTTCCATGGCGTGATGGATGGGGAAACCCAGGAGAAACCAGTGGTCTGGCAACCTCAAGATGCCCTTTACCGGACCATGTTCAAGCAAGAGGAACTGGTGGAATTTGTTCGAGCAGCTAGCTCAAGTGAGGAAGAATTCGATCGCTCGGTAGCGGCCCTTCACGAAGCCTTGGATAAGGCTGCAGATAAGGTTCGGAGCAAGCATCCAGCTGAGATCTCCATGGTAGGGCAGGTTGATGCCTTGATTGATACTCTCTATTTGACTTATGGTAGCTTTGTACTAATGGGGGTCGATCCTGAAGAGGTCTTTGAGATTGTTCACCGGGCCAATATGGGCAAGATTTTCCCAGATGGAAAGGCGCACTTTGATCCAGTAACCCACAAAATTTTGAAGCCAGATGATTGGGAAGAAAAATACGCCCCAGAACCAGCCATCAAAAAAGAACTCGATCGCCAGCTCAAGGCCTACGAAAAACATGCAAAACAAAAAGAAGCAAAAAAAGACAACTAAAAAAGGTTTGGAACAAAGGTTCCAAACCTTTTTTAGAATGTAGACAAACTATTTTTTACTAAGATAAGTAAAGTGTTCCACAAAGAAGTCGAAATATGTTCTTATTTTTAAAATTTATAAAAAATATTGAAAAACTTTCCGCCGTGAGAAAAGTGCTAGAAACACTATTGTTTCTAGCACTCGGGAGTTTTGAGACCTTAGGCTCAAAACTTAGTCATGGAACTTCGAAGAAGTTCCATGACGTCCGTACTCACCTAAGGAAAGTTTTCAATATAACTTTTTCTTTCTTACATGGTTTTATCCTTATCACGTACCACTAGTAAGTCTACTTTGGCGTGGCGAAGGATATATTCTGAGGAGGATCCGACCATTAGCCGTTCGAAGGCATTGAGTCCGGTAGCCCCGACCATAATGAGGTCAACCCCTTCTTTACTTGGGATATCATTAGCTAAGAGGACCTTTGGATTTCCCATTTCTACAACAGTCGCAACATTTTGAACCCCGACTTTTTCAGCACGTTCCTTGTAGCCCTTGAGCAATTCATTAGCTTCTTCTTGCAATTCTTCGTAGACCTCAGCATCAAAAGTTGAGACGCTTTGAAGGGCACGGGTATCGATGACGTGGGCAATCGTCAATTTAGAGCCGTTGCGAAGAGAAACATTAACCCCTTTTTCAAAGGCTAATTCTGCTTCATGGGAACCGTCGACAGCGACCATAATGTTTTCGTATTTTTGAGACATAATCCTACCTCCTTATAGCTTGAAAACATGGGTAGAATAGAAGGTAACTCTATTCCTTATACACTTATATTTTATCCCTTTTAGGCTAGAATGTAAAGGTAAAGTCTCGCTTTTTCTAGTATATTTTTGCAGGATTTTTAAAGTCCTCGGTTTGTACTCTATTTGAACTAGTGGTATAATAGAGATAATTTCGTGAATCGAGGCAGAAAATGAAGGAATATAATAAATCAAGCAAACTCGAACATGTCGCTTACGATATTCGTGGTCCAGTCTTGGAAGAAGCGATGCGCATGCGAGCAAATGGAGAAAAGATTCTTCGTTTGAATACAGGAAATCCTGCTGAATTTGGCTTTACAGCTCCAGATGAAGTCATCCATGATCTGATCATGAATGCGCGTGATAGTGAAGGTTATTCGGATTCAAAAGGGATCTTTTCAGCCCGTAAGGCCATCATGCAGTATTGTCAATTGAAGAAAATTCCAAATGTCGATATCAATGATATTTACCTTGGAAATGGGGTGAGTGAGCTGATCGTCATGTCCATGCAAGGGCTTTTGGACAATGGGGATGAAGTATTGGTACCGATGCCGGATTATCCTCTTTGGACGGCGGCAGTCAGCCTAGCTGGTGGGAACGCGGTTCACTATCTTTGTGATGAAGAAGCAAACTGGTATCCAGATATCGAGGATATCAAGTCGAAAATCACTTCAAACACCAAGGCTATCGTTGTCATCAACCCGAATAACCCAACAGGTGCCCTCTATCCAGATGAGATCCTGCTTGAGATTGTAGAGATCGCTCGTCAAAATAACTTGATCATCTTTGCGGATGAAATTTACGATCGTTTAGTTATGGATGGTGAAAAACATACGGCTATCGCAAGTTTAGCGCCTGATCTCTTCTGTGTGAGTATGAATGGCTTGTCAAAATCTCACCGGATTGCTGGTTTCCGTGTTGGTTGGATGGTTCTATCCGGACCGAAACATCATGTGAAGGGCTATATCGAAGGTTTGAACATGTTGTCCAATATGCGTCTTTGTTCGAATGTCTTGGCTCAACAAGTTGTGCAAACCTCTCTTGGAGGTTACCAATCCGTGGATGAACTCTTGCTTCCAGGTGGTCGAATCTACGAACAACGCAACTTTATTTACAAAGCTATCAATGATATTCCAGGCCTCTCAGCTGTTAAGCCCAAAGCTGGTCTCTATATCTTCCCTAAGATTGATCGGGACATGTATCGCGTGGATGATGATGAACAATTTGTTTTAGAGTTCTTGAAACAAGAAAAAATTCTCTTGGTTCATGGCCGTGGCTTTAATTGGAAGGACCCAGATCACTTCCGGATCGTTTACCTCCCACGTGTGGATGAATTGGCTCAAATTCAAGAAAAAATGACTCGTTTCTTGAAACAATACAAACGCTAATTATCATGAAGGATTGAAGATGAAGGTCTTCAATCTTTTTTTGATTCATTCTATAAATTCCATGCCATCGAATCGACATTTTTCTGAATTGCGCATAATTGTAGGAAAAATAAATAATTTTCAGATAATTTGATTGAAATTCCCACACTTATATGATATACTTGAGCTGACTATATGCGAGGTTTATTATGGCAAACTTATTAGAAAAGACACGTAAAATTACATCCATCTTGAAACGGACTGATGAACAGTTGCAGGTCGAGATGCCTTATAATGATATTGCCCAGCAATTAGCGGATATTATCCACTGTAATGCCTGTATCATTAATAGCAAGGGAACCCTTCTTGGTTATTTCATGCGTTACAAGACCAACAATGACCGGGTAGAAGCTTTCTTTCAAAATAAAAAATTACCAGAAGATTATGCCAAGGCAGCTAGTTTGGTCTACGATACAGAAGCTAATTTAGATGTGGACCATGATTTGAGTATCTTTCCGGTCGAAACCAAGTCTGAATTTCCTGATGGCTTGACGACCATTGCGCCTATTCATGTTTCTGGGATTCGGTTGGGCTCCTTGATCATTTGGCGCAATGATAAACAGTTTGCGGATGATGATTTGATCTTGGTTGAGATTGCGAGTACCGTGGTAGGGATTCAAATGTTGAACTACCAACGCGAGGAAGACGAGAAGAATATTCGTCGTCGGACAGCGGTGAATATGGCTGTTAATACCTTGTCTTACTCTGAATTGCGTGCTGTTTCTGCCATCCTTAGTGAATTGAAAGGAAATGAGGGACAGTTGACTGCTTCTATCATCGCGGATCGGATTGGCATTACCCGCTCTGTGATTGTCAATGCACTCCGGAAATTGGAGTCAGCTGGTATTATTGAAAGCCGTTCTCTTGGAATGAAGGGAACCTATCTCAAGGTGTTGATTCCAGATATCTTTGAGGAAATTAAGAAAAGAGATTACTAATGACTAAAGCCTTGATTTCAATTGACTACACTGTCGATTTCGTAGCAGATGATGGTAAGCTTACGGCAGGTGCTCCTGCACAAGCCATTTCTGAGACCATTGCTCAGGTGACCCAATTGGCCTTTGACCAAGGAGCCTATGTCTTTTTTGCCATTGATGCGCATGACGTAGAGGATCCATTTCATCCTGAAAGCAAGCTCTTCCCACCTCATAATATCATTGGGACCAGTGGACGTGATTTGTACGGCCCTTTGGCAGATTTTTATCAGGAGCATAAAGCGGATCCACGCGTCTTTTGGATGGATAAACGTCATTATTCTGCTTTTTCAGGAACGGACCTAGATATCCGCCTGCGGGAACGCCATGTAGATACCGTTATTTTGACAGGTGTCTTGACTGATATCTGTGTCCTTCATACAGCGGTTGATGCCTACAATCTCGGCTACCAGATCGAAGTCGTAGAACCTGCAGTGGCGTCGCTCACTCCTGAAAATCACCAGTTTGCCTTGAATCATTTTAAGCATGTCTTAGGGGCAAGCTTGGTAGACGACGCACTAGCTGTATTAGAAACTAAATAAGAAAACATTGTAAAAGAGGTCATAGACATTTGTTTAGGCCTCTTTTTTGGGGCCTAGAAATTGTCTTCCTCTCTTGAAAATGGTATTCTAATGGAAGAAAATAAGGGGGAGTTATGAGTAAAAAAGCTGTCGTGTTTTCAGCCAATCTATCTTATATGGAAAAATTGGAAACCGCTATGAAGTCACTGTGTGCCCATCAAGACCAGTTGAAAATTTATGTCTTAAATGAAGATCTACCAACGGAGTGGTTTGCTATCATGAATCAGCGCTTGCGCCAGTTGGATTCAGAAGTGATTAATTGTCGGATGTCTCCCGAGCAATTCCAATCCTTCTCGCTTCCAAGTGACCATATTCACTATGCGACCTATTTCCGTTACGCTATTCCAGAGATGGTGGAGGAAGAGCGGATCCTCTATCTGGATTGTGACATGATCTTTACACAGGATTTATCGCCTTTGTTTGAGGTTGATCTAAAAGATTATGGACTGGGTGCAGTGGTCGATAAGCCAACGACGACAGATGGCTTTAATGCGGGACTTTTGGTGATTGATAAGACTTGGTGGCAAGAGCACCAAGTGACAGAGGCACTTTTTGATCTTACTCGTAAGTATCATCAACAGGTCTATGGAGATCAGGGAATTTTGAATCTGTATTTCAAAAATGCGTGGTTTCCATTACCTTGGACCTATAATTTACAAGTGGGGTCTGATAAGGATCAGTACCTCTATGGGGACTTGGATTGGTATGAGGCCTTCCAAGGGATTCCTGCGGTCATTCATTACACCTCTCATAATAAACCATGGACCTCCAAACGCTTCAATCGTTTTCGTGAATTATGGTGGTTTTATTATGCCCTATCTTGGGAGGAAATTTTGCTTCGAAAACCGATTTTGAAGCAAACTTATCAAGATCTAGTGGGAGAATTTCCTTATCATGCTGCCATATACACCAATACAGCAGATATCCACGAGTTGGAGATGTTGCTAAAAGAGTTGCCAGACGTAGCGATTCATGTTCTTGCCCATAGCCATTTTGGTTTTAACTTGGTGCAATTGGAACGCTACCCCAACCTCTTTCTTTATCCCTCTTTTGATCCCTTGACCAGTCGAAAGGTCCTAGAAAAATTGGATTTTTATCTGGATATCAATCCATATGATGAGGTGGATCAGATGACGCAAAGGATCCAGCAATTGGGCTTACCGATTTTCTCTTTTGAAGGAACCAATCATGTAGAGAATGGTGTGAACCAAGTGTTTGCGGATGATCAGGTGCAGGAGATGGTGGCAGCGATTCGCGATTATTTAAAGAGAAATGAGAAGAAGCATGGAAACAAATGAAGTAGTGAGTATCATCATTCCCATCTATAATGTAGAAGCTTATTTGAGACAATGTTTGGAAACGGTTATCCATCAGACCTACCCTCATTTGGAAATTATCCTGGTCAATGATGGTTCGCCAGACCAGTCAGAAGAGATCTGTAAAGATTTTTTTAGGAAGGATGCGCGCATTCGCTACGTTCGCCAAGAAAATGGGGGCTTATCTGCTGCTCGGAATACAGGGATTGAGCTAGCGACTGGTGATTACATTACCTTTATTGATCCAGATGACTGGGTGACGGAGGACTATGTAGAAGTGCTCTATCGCCAACTTCAAAAGTATGATGCGGATGTTTCCGTAGCCAACTATAACCTCTATGATGACAGTAGTAGCAAATACTTGATCAAGGTAACGGACGACGATTATTCAGAGACCCTTTATGAGGGGAGAGAGATCATGGACCACGATGCCATCCAGGAGACCAGAGATATGGCCTGGGCTTGTGCCATGATGAAGCTCTATAAGCGTAACTTATTTGAAGGGCTTCGTTTTCCAGTCGGAAAAAATGTCGAAGACAACTTCCTGATGTACAAGTTATTCTTAAAAGCCCATCGGGTAGTTCATACGGAGAAATGTATTTATTGGTATCGCGTGGGGCGTGCAGATACTCTGTCCCAGGTTTGGACAGAAAAGAGAGTCGTCGATGAGATGGAAGCTAAGCACGAGAAGTTGGCTCTACTGGGGATGTTGGGCTATGATTTGACCTGGCATCGCTATATCTACAAAACGCGCTTGAAACGAGCCCTTGAAAAATTAGAGGAAGCAGGCCTGCAAGGGTCAGAAACCTATGAGCGCGTGGTGACCAACCTCCGTTTTATTGAAACGATGGACTAACCCCTTATTGATGAGAAAGGATCAGCATGTTCATTATTGCACCAGAGCAGACAAGAGAGCTGGATCGTTTGCAAAAATACTTGGACAAACTTGGCCAGCCCTACCGAGTATTTGTGACCAATTTGGAAACAGATTTGGACCAACAGACAGAGAGTCTTGCGACCTTTTTTACCCAAAAAGACCCAGTATCAAAAATTGGAAAACCTTTATTTTTCAATGATCTGGAAGTTCCAGAATTATGGGAATGTTGGACCTTGGGGATCACGACCTATCTTTTTGATGGGGAGGAACGTCGTGCAAATGTGGTTTTGCGAGGGGACATCTTGTCCCGAACGGTTGACAGAGTGGAGTGGTTTGGTCAGGGAGAAGAGATCGTATCCATTGATGTCTACAACCGCTATGGCTGGAGAAGCAAACAGAGTCTCCTGACGGAAACCGGTCAACCATATTTAGACATTTATTTGAACCCTCAGCAAGAAGAAGTCTTGCTTCACTTTGTCTCACAAGGAGTCTTTTTGCATCAAACTCCTAAGGGACGGGATCGCCTGTATGCCAATAAGAAAGAGCTGCAAAGAGCTGTCCTAGAACAAGTCTTGCCAGAAGATGAAGCCGTTCTTTTGATGGACAAGGCATTGCTAGATGTTGTGAAAGAGAAACCAAAGGAAAGACTCGCCTACTGTGCCAGTGACGCGCATGATCTAGACGAGATCAAAGAACAAGTCAGTCAGATTTTGTTGGTAGAAGATGGTCTGTTGAGTGAGAAAATAGACGGAATCACAGTCTTGTCAGGGCTGGTAGATGTGGAGCAGGAAAGTTTTCAACCAGAAGCCCTGGTCATGACGGCTTCTCAGGAAGTTGAAGGCTTATCTAGCCTGGTCCACCAATTCCCACAAGTGACCTTTCACATTGCTGCTTTGACAGCCATGGGTCCGAAATTAACAGACTTAGCGGCTCGACCAAATGTACGCCTCTATCCAGGTATTTCGCTGGGAAATTATGAGAGTTTATTAGCTAGATGCTCTATTTATCTAGATTGTAATCAAGGAGAAGAAGTGTGGAGTAGTAGTCTTCATGCTCTTGAAAATGGGCAAGTCTTATTTGGTTTGAAGAGCACGGTGCATCAGGAAGCCTATAAAGACTTGAGCACGATCACAGATACAGTCGAAGAAATGGAACAGCAACTAGATACCTTGCTCCAGCAGCCAGAAACCTATAAAGAATTGGTAAGAGAGCAAGCACGAATCTTGAAATTACCTGAAAAAGAAGCTTTGGAAGAGCTGTTTAAGCGATTAGAGGGAGGGACCGCATGACCATTTATACCTTTAATCTATTAGTGGGATTTGAACCCAATGGGGTCGATGTTGCACAGGCCTCTCGGGCAAAGATGCTCCGGGGTCTGGGAGTGGCAGCGAAGTTTGTCTTTACCACTTGGCCCACTCCAGAAAAATTGGCCTATTACCTCTCATTGGGGCACCGGGATGAGGAACTGCTTTTTGCCCATTTAGCTTTTACGGATCAACAGACTACGGTCCCTCAAAAGTCGGTAGGGGCCTTGCAAATGGAGTTTCAACTGACGCGTCTGGATGTTGTTGAAAAAACGGAAAGAGTCATTCGCTACCAATTTGCGGATGGAAACGCCCTGACCTTTCATCTGGATCCCTATCATCCAAACTGTGTCCGCTATGTAGACTATCTTTTGGCTGGAAATAGGATCAAGCGAGAGTATTATGGAGCTTGTAAACTTGTCACAGAGTATTTTCAGTATGGTAGTGTTGTCAGACGGACCTATCACCATCAAGATGGGACTATCGCTTTTGAAGAATCGAGGTTCGGTGGAAGCTGGCTCTATAAACTGGGGCCTGAGATTTTAACCAACCATACAGAAGTGATGAGACGTTTTTTGTCGCAGCTGTCGCTAAAAGAAGAAGATCTGATTTTGCTTGATCGGGCTTCGCGCATGGATTTTGCCCGTCCTTTGTTGGAGAAAGCTGCTCCTTCAAAGCTCGCTATGGTGTTTCATTCGGAGCATGAATTTGAAAATGGCCATCTCAATTATGAATATTATTATGTGTTCAAGTATGCCAAACGCTTCGATTATTTTATCACGGCAACGGATCTTCAAAAAGAAGTCTTGGAGCAGACACTTGCTAAACAAGGATGCCAAGGAATTCCAATCTATAGCATTCCAGTAGGGCATCTAGAAGAATTGACGGAATCACTAGGAGACAGACCTCCCTTTAGTGTGCTCACAGCTTCCCGTTTGGATCCAAGAAAACGCATCGATTTGGCCATTCGAGTAGTGGCCCAAGCTCATGAACAACTCCCAACCCTTCAGTTTGATATTTATGGAAAGGGTGGAGAAGCGGACAACTTGCGCCACCTGATTCAGGAGCTTTCAGCACAAGATTATATTCACCTACGCGGTCATGCGGATCTTCAGCAGATCTATCCTTGCTACCAAGCCTACCTCACTACTTCTCAGTGGGAGACCTTTGGTTTGACTTTGATGGAGGCGGCTGGAGCAGGTTTGGCCTTGCTGGGCTTTGATGCCCGTTATGGCAATCCGACTTTTATAAAAGAGGGTGAAAATGGCTTTTTGGTACCTTATAGCGAGACAGTGCCAGAAGAAGAGTTGGTGAAAGAGTTGGCGGACAAGCTGGTCCAGCTCTTTGAAAGCGACCTCGCTCTATTTCATCAGGCTTCTTATGACTTGGCCTCTTCCTACCTCGCTTCTAACGTCCAGGAAGTCTGGAAAGAGACTCTAATGGAGATGGGGCAATTCGGCGGAAAAGAAATATAAAAAGAAGAATCTGTAGCGACAAAAAAGTCCTACAGATTTTTTCTAAGGCAAGCAAATTGGGCTAAATTATGGTAAAATAGAGGGTATTGAAAAATCATCATTTCACGAAAGGAAGCAAGATGAAAATTACGCAAGAAGAGGTAACCCACGTTGCCAATCTTTCAAAATTGAAATTCTCTCCAGAAGAGACAGCTGAGTTTGCGACAACCTTATCGAAAATTGTCGACATGGTGGAATTGTTGGAAGAAGTGGACACAACAGGCGTTGCTCCAACAACAACCATGGCGGATCGTAAGACCGTATTGCGTCCGGATGTTGCTGAAAAAGGGACGGACCGTGACCGCTTGTTTAAAAATGTACCAGAAAAAGATAATTACTACATCAAGGTACCAGCTATCCTAGAAGATGGAGGAGATGCCTAATGTCATTCAACCATAAAACCATTGAAGAGTTGCACGACCTCCTTGTCTCTAAGGAAATTTCAGCAACGGAATTGACCCAAGCGACGCTTGACGATATCAAGGCGCGTGAAGAAGCGATCAATGCCTTTGTAACGGTGGCCGAAGAAGCTGCTCTTGCGCAAGCCAAGGCTATTGATGAAAAAGGAATTGATGCAGATAACCTCCTGTCAGGGATTCCGCTCGCAGTCAAAGACAATATCTCAACAGATGGCATCTTGACCACTGCGGCATCAAAAATGCTCTATAACTACGAGCCAATCTTTGATGCGACAGCTGTTGCCAATGCCAAAGCCAAAGATATGATTGTCATCGGAAAGACCAACATGGATGAATTTGCCATGGGTGGATCTGGTGAAACTTCTTACTATGGACCAACCAAGAATGCTTGGGACCAGAGCAAGGTGCCTGGTGGATCTTCTAGTGGTTCAGCAGCTTCTGTCGCTTCAGGCCAAGTCCGTTTGTCCCTTGGTTCAGATACAGGTGGTTCTATCCGTCAACCGGCTGCTTTTAACGGGATTGTTGGTCTCAAACCAACTTATGGAACAGTTTCCCGTTTTGGTCTCATTGCCTTTGGTAGCTCATTGGACCAAATTGGGCCGTTTGCACCAACCGTTAAGGAAAATGCGCTCTTGCTCAATGTTATTGCCAGTGAGGATGCCAAGGATTCAACTTCTGCACCTGTTCGTGTAGCAGACTTTACTTCTAAGATTGGTCAAGACATCAAAGGCATGAAAATTGCCCTTCCGAAGGAATATCTAGGTGAAGGGATTGACCCAGATGTCAAAGAAACTATCCTTAATGCGGCGAAACACTTTGAAAAATTGGGAGCAACTGTCGAAGAAGTCAGCCTTCCACACTCTAAATACGGGGTTGCCGTTTACTACATCATCGCTTCATCTGAAGCTTCTTCAAACTTGCAGCGTTTCGATGGCATTCGCTATGGTTTCCGTGCGGAAGATGCTAAAAACTTGGATGAGATCTACGTGAACACTCGTAGTCAAGGTTTTGGTGATGAGGTCAAACGCCGGATTATGCTTGGTACCTTTAGTTTGTCATCTGGTTACTACGATGCTTACTACAAGAAAGCTGGTCAAGTTCGTACCCTCATTATCCAAGACTTCGAAAAAGTCTTTGCGGATTACGACCTTATCCTTGGTCCAACAGCTCCTAGCGTGGCCTTTGATTTGGATTCGCTCAACCATGATCCGGTTGCCATGTACTTGGCGGACTTGTTGACCATTCCAGTCAACTTGGCAGGTCTTCCAGGGATTTCGATTCCTGCAGGTTTTGCGCAAGGTCTTCCAGTTGGTTTGCAGTTGATCGGTCCCAAGTATTCTGAAGAAACCATCTACCAAGCTGCAGCTGCCTTTGAAGCAACGACGGATTACCACAAGCAACAACCCCTTATTTTCGGAGGTGACAATTAATGAACTTTGAAACAGTCATCGGACTTGAAGTCCACGTTGAATTGAATACAAACTCAAAAATTTTCTCACCAACTTCTGCTCACTTTGGGAATGAGCAAAATGCCAATACCAATGTGATTGACTGGTCTTTCCCAGGGGTGCTTCCTGTCTTGAACAAGGGTGTTGTGGATGCTGGTATTAAGGCTGCTTTGGCGCTGAATATGGATATCCATCAGCACATGCACTTTGACCGTAAGAACTATTTCTACCCTGATAATCCAAAGGCTTACCAAATTTCGCAATTTGACGAGCCAATCGGTTACAACGGTTGGATTGAAGTGCAATTGGAAGACGGCTCAACTAAGAAAATTGGGATTGAACGGGCCCACCTGGAAGAAGATGCTGGTAAGAACACGCACGGAACAGACGGTTTCTCTTATGTAGACCTTAACCGTCAGGGAGTGCCGTTGATCGAAATCGTTTCTGAAGCAGATATGCGTTCTCCTGAAGAAGCCTACGCCTATTTGACAGCCCTCAAAGAAGTTATCCAATACACTGGTATTTCAGACGTCAAGATGGAAGAAGGATCGATGCGGGTGGATGCCAACATTTCCCTTCGCCCATACGGCCAAGAGGAATTTGGTACCAAGACGGAGTTGAAAAACTTGAACTCCTTCTCAAACGTCCGTAAAGGTCTTGAATACGAAGTGGAGCGCCAAGCGAAAATCTTGCGTTCAGGTGGGGTCATTCGTCAAGAGACACGCCGTTATGATGAAGCGAATAAGAGCACCATTCTTATGCGTGTCAAAGAAGGAGCAGCGGATTACCGTTACTTCCCAGAACCAGACCTTCCATTGTTTGAAATCTCAGATGAGTGGATCGAGGAAATGCGCACAGAGTTGCCAGAGTTTCCAAAAGACCGTCGTGCTCGCTACGTGGCAGAGCTTGGCTTGTCTGACTATGATGCCAACCAATTGACAGCGACGAAAGTCACTTCTGACTTCTTTGAAGCAGCTGTAGCCCTTGGTGGCGATGCCAAACAAGTCTCTAACTGGCTCCAAGGAGAAGTCGCACAATTCTTGAACGCAGAAGGCAAAACGCTGGAAGAAATCCAATTGACACCAGAAAACTTGGTTGAAATGATTGCCATTATCGAAGATGGAACCATTTCATCTAAGATTGCCAAGAAAGTCTTCGTTCACTTGGCGAAAAACGGTGGCGGTGCGCGTGAATACGTCGAAAAAGCTGGCTTGGTACAGATTTCAGATCCTGAAGTCTTGATACCAATCATCCACCAAGTCTTTGCAGACAATGAAGCAGCCGTAGCTGACTTCAAGTCAGGGAAACGGAATGCGGACAAGGCCTTTACAGGCTTCCTCATGAAAGCAACCAAAGGTCAAGCCAACCCACAAGTAGCCCTCAAGTTACTTGCTCAAGAATTGGCGAAGTTGAAAGAAGAGTAATAGAGAAAAAACCAGCCGAGAGGTTGGTTTTTACTATCCATAAAATTGTGTTAGAATAGGAAAGACCATTACATATCAACTGGCATTAGGAGGAGTTACATGAACAAATTTTTAAGAGTCTTATTTGTCCTGGTTATCATCGCCATGACTGGAGCGATTATCTTCCAGATATTCTTTCCATCCTATATGGGAAGTCATTCGGGATATGGTATTTCTATCGGTTGGCAACGGGAGATTGGGATTTGGAATGTGGCGGTCCTTGTGATCCTGATTGCTGTCAATCTCAAATACGATTGGTTTTATCTTCGAACGGTTCTATTGGCTTTGATCCTAGGTGGGCTTGGGATCGGTACTAATCATCTCTTCAGTTATTTTCACTATCATCTGCCGGTCAATGGGATCGGTGCGCTTGAAAATTATCTCCTAGTCCTTGGTTGGATTGTTGGGTGGAGATTGGAATCTTCTCGGATCAAGAAGAAATAAAAAGGAGCAGTCAAAGGGCTGCTCTTTTTCATCTTCAGTTTTTCCTTGACAAACAAAAGGAAAACGTTTACAATTTTAAATATAAAGTTTCCTGAAAAGAAAACAAAAAAGGTGAAAACAAGGAGATCATCATATGGCTACTATGAAAGCAGCTCGCTGGCATGCAGCAAAAGACGTTCGTATCGAAGAAGTGGAAGTACCTGAAGTACAACCACATCAAGTAAAAGTGGCAGTTAAGTTCACAGGGATCTGTGGTACGGACTTGCATGAATATTTGGATGGACCGATCTTCATCCCAACTGAAGAACATGTTTATTCTGGTCAAAAAGCACCGGTTACTTTGGGACATGAATTTTCCGGTGAGATTGTAGAAGTCGGAAGTGATGTGACTCGTGTCAAAGTTGGCGATCGTGTGACTATCGAACCAATTCTTGCAGAGCACAACTTAATTGGTGATTACAACCTCGATCCAAACTTGAACTTCGTCGGCCTCGCTGCAGATGGTGGTTTTGCTAAATATTGTGTTCTTGATGGTGATCTTGTCCATGTGATTCCAGATAGCTTGAGCTATGAACAAGCCGCTCTTACAGAACCTGCTGCGGTTGCTGTGTATGCCGTTCGTCAATCTGCTTTGAAAACTGGAGATACAGCTGTTATCTTTGGTTTGGGCCCAATTGGTCTTTTGATCGTTGAAGCCCTTCGTGCAGCAGGAGCATCAAAAATCTATGCGGTTGAATTGTCTCCTGAACGCCAAGCGAAAGCAGAAGAATTGGGAGCAATCGTTGTGCGCCCAGAAGAAGGAGAAACGATCGTCGAAGCCATCCATCGTTTAACAGGTGGGGGAGCAGATGTTTCTTATGAAGTTACTGGGGTCCCAGTTGTTTTAGGTCAAGCCCTTGCAGCAGTTCATAAAGCTGGGGAATGTATGGTTGTATCTATCTGGGAACGTGAAGCTAGCATCAATCCAAATGAATTCGCTATTCAAGAAAAATCCCTCAAAGGAATTATTGCCTACCGCCACATCTTCCCTAAAGTCTTGGAATTGATGGAACAAGGCTACTTCTCTGCTGAGAAATTGGTTACTAAGAAAATCAAATTGGAAAATATCGTTGAAGAAGGATTTGTTGAATTAACACAAGATAAATCCCAAATTAAGATCTTGGTTCAACCTGAATAAGCGAATAAATTTATATGAAATATATGAGGCTGAAACGTTTCGTTTCGGCCTTTTATGATACAATAAAAGTAAGGAATAGATTTGGGAGGGGACTATGTCAAAGACGATGAAAGGAACGCTCATGACCTTGATTGCTGGGATCGCTTGGGGCTTGTCAGGAGCCTGTGGCCAGTACCTGATGGCTCATGGATTTACAGCAATCGGTTTGACAACGATTCGTTTAGTGTTTTCAGGAGCTGTACTACTGCTTCTTGCATATCTAGCGGACCAGGAAAAAGTAAAGGCCTTTCTATCAGACCGCTCGTCATACATCCCCTTGCTTTTATTTGCATTTTTGGGTTTGTTAATGACCCAATTGACTTATCTAGAAGCGATTGATGCGACTAATGCAGGTACTGCAACTGTTTTGCAATATCTCTGTCCTATTGGAGTTTTGGCCTATTCTTGTGTTAAGGACCGAGTAGCTCCTACAGTATCTGAAATCTTTTCGATGATCTTAGCCATCGCAGGGACCTTTCTCATTGCAACCCATGGTCAACTCAATCAATTGGCAATCACTCCTAAGGGGCTAGCTTGGGGACTTATTTCTGCCTTTGCCTATGCCCTCTACATCATTCTGCCTATTCAGTTAATTCAAAAATGGGGTAGTATGTTGGTGATTGGTATCGGTATGCTCATTCCAGGACTTGTGATGATTCCCTTCACAGGAAGAAGACTTTTTCATGGCCAATATAGCATGGATAATCTAATGGGCTTGGTTGGCTTAGTGGTGATTGGGACCATATTTGCCTATACGGTCTTTTTGAAAGGGACAACTCTGATTGGACCGGTCAAAGGTAGCCTTCTTGCAGCTATTGAGCCTATTTCAGCTGTATTCTTTGCTTTTGCCATTATGAATGAACATTTCTTTGCCATTGATTTTATAGGAATGGTTATGATCCTCCTTGCGGTCCTCTTGATTTCCCTTAAGGATCTCATGATTCAAAAAGAAAAAGGAATCTTGTAAAACCAAGATCAATTATTTTTCAGTAAAAAGGTTGAGACGAAAGTCTTGGCCTTTTTGTGATTCTCGCCCTCTGAGGAAGAGTTATCACTATATAGCGTATACATAGCTAGAAAAAGATGTTAAAATAGAACAAAACTTTTTTAAGGAGATGAGAATGAAAAAGATTTTTAAATGGACCTTATTTGCTGTAACGACCTTGAGTCTAGCGGCTTGTGGGACTGGTGCTCAAAAGACCAATTCGCAGCAAGCAAAGACAGAAAAAGCAGCGAAAACTTCCGCATCTGACGGTCAAGTCGAGGTGAGCCTAAAAGGAGGGCAATACATCAAGCCACCTGTCCTCAATGACTCAGAAGACGGCACTTATTTGGCCCTTCAATTGGAATTTAAGAATGTTAGCAAAGAATCTATCAACGTGTCAGATTCAGATATCACTATTTACGATGCGGATAATAACAAGGTCAAATTGCAGTCAGGAATTTATGACCAAACGGAAGCCTTCCAATTGCTCAAGAGTGATCAGTTGGCTAAGGATAAAAAATTAACCGGCTATATCGTTTTCCCAGTCGAAAAAGGCAAAAAATACGAAGTGCAGTATGAACGAAAAACCTATAGCTCTGATAAAAAATCCAAACCTCTAAAATTTGCGGTGGATTCTTCTCGGTATGAGGACAAGGTGGAAGCTTCTACCCTTCTTGCAGATGAATACATCAATCAAGTTTACTTCAGTGGCCAACGAAAGGTCAAAAAGGATGACGCTTTTGTTTTGGGAACTGATTTGAAAAAGGAAGCCAGTGATTTCCGTGCGAAATTTGCGGCTGACTTTACTCGTAAACTACATGATTACCAATTCCCTGAAGAAGAAGTGAACCAGTTTATCGATGCTTATGAAAAGGAAAATGCTAAGCGTGCGAAATTAACCTATAAGGTTAAACAATATCTCCCGGACAAGGTGGTCATTAGTCTAAATCCTGAGACGGTCAGCATGGAAAAGACGATCTTAAACCACATGCAGACCTTCTATCAAGAACATCGTAAAGACTACCCAGGTATTATCGAGGCGAATCAGGCTCAAAACAAAGCCTATAGAGAGGAAATGATGGCTTCTCTTGCGGATCGCCCCTTGACGACGCCGGATCGATACGACTACCAGTTGACCTTTGTTAAGAAAAATGGCAAATGGGAAGTAGAAAAAGCCTATAATAGTGATAGCTTTATGGAAAAATTCGAGGGAAATCTTTCTTAATGCTGAAGTTGGCACTCCTAGGACATGAATCTAGGAGTTTTTTTATCTATAGTTTGAAACTATATCAAAACCCAAGAAACAGGAATTAGACGGAAACACCTATTAGTGATAAAATAATTTTAAGTTTGAAAGGAGATGAAGGCTTGTGTCTTTTTCTTATGAAGAGTTAGCAGAGATTCGCCACTATATCCACCAACACCCAGAATTGTCTGGTCAAGAATACCAGACAACCGCCTTTCTAAAAGAGCGTTTAGAAGAGTTGGGGATTCGTATTTTAGAGAGTGGATTAAGAACTGGTCTGATTGCAGAAATTGGGTCCGGCCAACCGGTGGTGGCCCTTCGAGCAGATATCGATGCCCTTCCAATTTTGGAACAAACGAATCTGCCCTACCAAAGTCAGAATCCAGGAGTCATGCATGCATGTGGCCATGATTTTCATCAAACCAGTCTTCTAGGAGCAGCAGCTCTTCTCAAGGAAAAAGAAGACCAGCTTGAAGGAACCGTACGCTTGATCTTTCAGCCCGCAGAAGAAATCTCAGAAGGTGCTTCTGATGTTTTAGCAACGGGACTGTTGGAGGATGTTCAAGGAATTATTGGTTTTCACAACATTCCCCAGCTAAAAGCAGGGCAACTTGCCTTGAATGCTGGAGCTATGATGGCAGGGGTTGAGAAATTCAAGGTTACCGTGACAGGGGTTAGTAGTCATGCTGCGAGACCGGATTTGGGAGTTGACACTGTAACGGCTGTCACAACCATGGTTCAGAATGTACAATTATTAATTTCACGGACCGTTTCTCCCTTTGAAACAGCTGTTTTGTCCATTACGCACCTGGATGTGGGCTCAACCTGGAATGTGCTTCCAAAATCAGGCTATTTTGAAGGAACCATTCGTTCCTTTAATCCGAGTGTGCAAAGAGACTTGAAGGCACATTTTATTTCTATCATTCGACACATTGCAGAAAGTCTGGAAGTAGATGTGGCTTTTGAGTGGGGTGTGACCCCGCCCGTTACCTTTAATGATGAGGAATTGACGCAGGTGGTTTGGGAAGCTTCACAAGGTTTGGCTGAAGTGATTCCAGCAAATCCTTCTACTGCTGGAGAAGACTTCGCCTTTTACCAAGAGCGAATTCCTGGAGTCTTTGCCTTTATCGGTTCCAATGGAGAGCCGGATGCGCCAGACCTCCATCATGATCACATGACCATCGATGATGCAGCCTTTGAGGTATCGGTTCCCTATTATGTTGAAAATGCGCAAGCTTTATTGCGATATTTTAAGGCCAAAGAAGTGTGATAAAGAAAAACTATCACCTCCATAAAAAATATATATTAGGCAAGTAAATGCTTCTTTGATAAAATTAAAAAATACTTTTAAAATGGCGTTTTATGTGCCTGAAACGAATAAGGAGATCCTATGAATCTAAAAAAAGTGATTAAGTATTCTGCTTTAGGATTAGTTGCAGTCCTTGCAACCAGTGCTTTAGTAGCATGTTCATCTGGTAAATCAGCCAGTGGGAAGAAAACCATTGAAGTTGGGACTGTTGGAACAACCAAACCATTCTCTTACGAAGAAAAAGACGGCAAGCTAACCGGTTATGAAATCGAAGTTTTGCGTGAAATCTTCAAAGGCTCAGACAAATATGAAGTAAACTTTAACAAAACAGAGTGGTCTTCCGTCTTTGCTGGCTTAGATAGTGACCGTTTCCAAATCGGTGCCAACAACATTAGTTACTCAAAAGAGCGGGAAGAAAAATACCTCTATCCAAATCCATATGCTCGCAATCCATTAGTGTTGGTCGTACCAAAAGATTCTTCTATTAAATCGTTGGATGACATTGGTGGCAAGAAAACAGAAGTTGTTCAAGGAACATCTACTGCTAAACAATTAGAAGATTTCAATAAAAAACATTCAGATAATCCAACTGACTTGCAATACACAGATGGAACCATTCAAACCATCATGGCTAATTTAGCGGATGGTCGTACAGATTACAAGATCTTCGAACGGATCTCAGTAGATACTATCATTCGTGATCAAGGCTATGACAACTTGAAGGTTATCGAGCTTCCAAGCGACCAACAACCTTATGTGTATCCAATTATTGCAAAAGAAGATAAAGACCTTCAAAAATTTGTCAACAAACGTATCAAGGAACTCTATGACAATGGAACCCTTGAAAAACTGTCTAAAAAATACTTTGGTGGAGTTTATCTACCAGAAGCAAAAGATATTAAAGAATAATATATAATTAAAGGAGACTTCAAAATGAAATTGAAAAAAATTCTTGGTTTAACAGCTCTTGCAGCTATTGCAACATTTGCTCTTGCAGCATGTGGTTCTTCAAAATCATCTAGCAAAGATGGTGAAACAACTGTAAAAGTAGGTGTCATGACTTTGAGCGATACTGAAAAAGCTCGTTGGGATCAAGTTCAAAAGAACTTGGATGACGCTAAAACAGGAATCAAATTGGAATTCACTCAATTTACAGACTACTCACAACCAAACGTGGCTGTAAAAGATGGTAGCGTGGATATCAATGCTTTCCAACACTACAACTTCCTTGATAACTGGAACTCTAAAAACGACAATGCCCTTGTTGCAGTAGCAGATACGTACATCGCTCCAATCCGTCTTTACTCTGGTACAGAAAACGGTAAAAACAAATACACTTCAATTAAAGAAATTCCTAAAGGTGGAACAATCGCTGTACCAAATGACCCAACAAATGAAAGCCGTGCCTTGTATGTCTTGCAATCAGCAGGTTTGATTAAATTGGATACTAAGGATGGACAATTGGCAAACGTGTCAAACATCAAAGAAAATTCAAAAGATTTGAAGATTTCTGAATTGGATGCTTCACAAACACCATCTGCTCTTCCATCAGTAGATGCTGCAGTCATCAACAATACCTTCGTTCGTGAAGCAGGCGTTGATTTCAAAAAAGCTATCTATGTTGAAAAGAAAGACAACAACTCAAAACAATGGTACAACGTGATCGCTGCTAAGAAAGATTGGGAAAAATCTGATAAAGCAAAAGCAATCAAAGAAATCATCAAAGCCTATCACAAAGACAATGTGAAGAAAGTGATCGAAGAATCTTCAGAAGGAATGGACCAACCAGTCTTCTAAGATTTGATCTCAAGTGTATGAAGGAGGTGGAGAAGCAATTCTCTACCTCTTATCGTGTATTAGGAGGAATGCATGCCTTTTGCAACAGAAGCGGAACAAATCCGTAAATTTGAAAATGATGAGGTCGCACAACATTATTTTGAAGTGTTGCGAACCTTGATTTCAAAAAAATCCATCTTTGCCCAACAAGTTGGTCTCAAGGAAGTAGCCAACTATTTGGGAGAAATTTTTACAGCTGCAGGAGCCAAAGTCGAAGTGGATGATAGCTATACAGCACCTTTTGTGATTGCCAAATTTTTCTCGCCAAATCCTGAAGCCAAAACCATCATTTTTTATAACCACTATGATACGGTACCAGCTGATGGAGATCAACCTTGGACGGGAGATCCCTTCACCTTATCTGTTCATTATGGAACCATGTACGGTCGAGGGGTTGATGATGACAAGGGGCATATCACGGCTCGTCTCACAGCTCTTCGAAAATACATTCGTGAAAGTGGCGATTTGCCAGTCAATATCACCTTTATCATCGAAGGGGCAGAGGAGTCTGCATCGACTGACTTGGATAAATACTTGGCCAAACACAAGAAACACTTGCGTGGGGCAGACCTCCTAGTCTGGGAACAAGGCACACGAAATAATCAGGGTCAGTTGGAAATTTCCGGTGGTAGCAAGGGGATCGTCACCTTTGATATGGTGGTGAAGAGTGCAGAAGTGGATATTCATTCCAGCTATGGCGGTGTGGTAGACTCTGCTTCTTGGTATTTGTTAAATGCTATCGCCAGTCTTCGTGACAAAGAAGGCCGAATCTTGGTGGATGGGATTTATGATCAGATCCAAGAACCCAATGAACGCGAGCTAGCTTTGATCGAGCAATATGCCAACAAAGGACCAGAAGATGTAGCGGAAACCTATGGTCTAACCCTTCCAATCTTGAAGGAAGACCGAAAAGAATTCCTGCGCCGTTTCTATTTTGAACCAGCCCTGAATATTGAAGGTTTTGGCTCTGGTTACCAAGGACAAGGTGTTAAAACGATTCTTCCGGCAGAGGCGCGTGCCAAGATGGAGGTGCGCTTGGTTCCTGGACTGGATCCCAAGGATGTCTTAGAAAAGATCAAGCAGCAATTGAAGAAAAATGGCTATAATCAGGTCGAATTGGTCTATACTCTCGGTGAAATGAGTTACCGAAGTGATATGAGTGCCCCATCGATTTTAAATGTCATACGGCTGGCCAAAGATTTCTATAGAGAAGGAGTTTCTGTTCTTCCAACAACAGCGGGAACAGGGCCAATGCACACGGTCTTTGAGGCTTTGCAGGTGCCGATGGCAGCCTTTGGAATTGGCAATGCCAATAGCCGTGATCATGGGGGCGACGAAAATGTGAAAATCGCCGATTATTACACCCATATTGAATTGATAAAGGAGTTAATAGCAAGTTATGAGTAAAGCAATGATTCAGCTGGACCACATTGATGTGACCTTCCAGCAAAAGAAACGTCAGATCCAAGCCGTCAAAGATGTGACCATTCATATTAATGAAGGCGATATCTATGGGATTGTAGGGTATTCCGGAGCCGGGAAATCGACCTTGGTTCGGGTGATCAATCTCTTGCAAGTGCCTAGCGCCGGAACCATCACTGTGGATGGAGATGTGATTTATCAAGATCAGGTGACCCTAAAACCGGCTGCCCTTCGGGAGAAACGTCGGGATATCGGGATGATCTTCCAACACTTCAACTTGATGGCTCAAATGACTGTCGCAGAAAATGTAGCCTTTGCTCTTAAACATTCTAAATTGAACAAAGAACAAAAGAATGAGAAAGTGGCGAAATTGTTGGAATTGGTTGGTCTAGCTGACCGTGCAGAGAATTACCCAGCACAATTGTCTGGTGGGCAAAAGCAGCGGGTAGCGATTGCGCGTGCCCTTGCCAACGATCCAAAAATTTTGATCTCAGATGAGTCAACTTCAGCCTTGGATCCAAAGACGACCAAACAAATTCTAGCTTTGTTGCAAGAGTTAAACAAAAAACTTGGCTTAACCATTGTCTTGATCACCCATGAGATGCAAATTGTCAAAGATATTGCCAACCGGGTAGCTGTCATGCAAAATGGCGAACTGATTGAAGAAGGGTCTGTGTTAGATATCTTCTCGAATCCGAAAAATGCTTTGACGCAAGACTTTATCACGGTTGCAACAGGAATCGATGAAGCCATGGTGAAAATCAATCAACAAGCGATTGTGAAGAACTTGCCTGATGATTCGATTTTAGCGCATCTTAAGTATGCAGGTTCTGTGACAGATACAGCCATCATCAATGATATTTACAAGCAGTACCAAGTATCTGCCAACATTTTATTTGGGAACATCGAGATCCTTGATCACACTCCTGTCGGAGAATTGGTGGTCATCTTATCAGGTGAGACTCAAAATCTGGAAACGGCCAAAGCTGAGTTAGAAAATGCAGGAGTTTCCGTGACTATTGTGAAAGATGGGAGAAAAGCATGATCCAGTTAATTCAAACATATTTACCAAATGTCTATAAATTAGGGTGGTCTGGCCAGTATGGATGGGGAACCGCTATTTACTTGACTCTTTACATGACCGTTATTTCCTTCATTATTGGTGGATTTTTAGGTTTGGTGACAGGACTTTTGTTAGTCTTGACCCGTCCAGGTGGTGTCATCGAAAATAGAATCGTTTTCCAAATTTTGGATAAGATTACTTCCTTGTTCCGCGCCATTCCTTTCATTATCTTGTTGGCCTTTATTAATCCCTTGACCTACTTACTCTTGAAAAATACCATCGGTCCTACAGCAGCCCTTGTTCCGCTATCCTTGGCTGTCTTTCCATTCTTTGCCCGCCAAGTCCAAGTGGTCTTGTCCGAGTTGGATGGAGGCGTGATTGAAGCAGCGCAAGCCAGTGGGGCAACCTTCTGGGATATTGTCGGAGTCTACCTGCGTGAAGGGCTTCCTGATTTGATCCGTGTGACAACAGTGACCATCATTTCCTTGATCGGAGAAACCGCCATGGCGGGTGCCGTTGGTGCTGGAGGATTAGGAACCTTGGCCATCAACTACGGGAAAAACATGTTTAACAATGATGTCATCTTTGTGGCGACCTTATTGATCCTGATTCTGATCGTTCTGGTCCAATTTATCGGGGACTTCCTTTCGAAGAAAATTAGCCACCGTTAGGATCAGTATCCAATGAATAGAATAAACGTGAATCAAATAAAACAAGTTGGAGCCTTCACTTTCCTCTATTTTCTTGCGATTGGACTGGGGGTCTTAGTTGGAAATCTGGTCGATCATCAAGGAAATATGTTTTATGCTCCTGCCTTTTCAGCACTGTTTGGCGGGACCATCTACCGCTATTATCTAGAAAAAATAAAAGGAGTTGGATCTATCTTTATAGTTGGCTGCGTGATCGGATCCTTCTTCCTCTTTTCGCGTCATGGTGCAGGTGCCTTTATTCCAGCCTTGATCGCCGGAAGTTTTGCGGAGATGGTCGCCTCAAGTGGTCGTTTTCGCTCGAATTTACGAAATGCCTTGTCTTTTGTTATTTTTGCCTTTGCGACAACAGGGCCCATTCTTATGATGTGGTTCTATCCAGCCAGTTACCGCATGTCGTTACTGGATCGTGGTAAATCGATAGACTATGTCAATCGGGTGATGGTATCACCAGATCTAGCGACCATCACTTGGTTTGTCCTCACAGTTATACTGGGTGCTGGATTAGGGTGGGGACTATCGAACATCCTTCTTCCATTATTGGTCAAAAAAGGAGATAAAGATGCACAATAATTTACTAGTTCTTCAGTCAGACTTTGGTTTGGTGGATGGAGCAGTATCCGCTATGATTGGGGTTGCTTTAGAAGAATCACCAACTCTTAAAATTCACCACTTAACTCATGATATTACCCCCTACAATATCTTTGAAGGGAGTTATCGTCTCTTTCAGACAGTAGATTACTGGCCAGAAGGGACAACCTTTGTTTCCGTGGTCGATCCTGGTGTCGGTTCCAAACGAAAGAGTGTGGTAGCTAAAACGGCGAAAAATCAATACATTGTCACTCCGGATAATGGCACTCTCTCTTTTATCAAGAAACATGTAGGGATTGTTGCTATCCGTGAGATTTCAGAGGTGAAGAACCGCAGGGCCAATACAGAGTTTTCTTATACCTTCCATGGGCGTGATGTATACGCCTATACTGGGGCTAAGTTGGCCAGTGGCCATATTAGTTTTGAAGACGTCGGACCAGAACTCAGTGTCGAACATATTGTGGAAATCCCAGTGGTTGAGACAGTTCTTGAGGACAATCTTGTTAAAGGTGCGGTTGACATTTTAGATGTGCGCTTTGGTTCTCTTTGGACTTCCATTACTCGGGAAGAGTTCAATCATTTGTCACCTGAATTTGGGGAACGTTTTGAAGTAACCATCTATAACAATGACATGCTGGTTTACCAAAACCAAGTAACCTACGGTAAGTCTTTCGCCGATGTGCGAATTGGACAGCCAATCCTTTATATCAATTCCCTTTATCGTGTTGGTCTTGCCATCAACCAGGGATCCTTTGCCAAGGCCTATAATGTAGGAGTTGGGGCTTCTTGGCATATCGAGATTAGAAAAATGGAAAATTAATAGGAGATATCAGAATGAAACAGAAATCATTATTTTCAATTAAAGATGTTGTGGCTATTGGGGTTGGAGCAGCCCTCTTTGTCGTGATTGCTATGTTGCAAATCCCTGCACCTGCACCGAATACGAGCATTCAGTTGCAATATGCCCTTCAAGCTCTCTTTAGTGTAGTTTTTGGTCCGATTGTCGGTTTCTTAATCGGCTTGATTGGTCATGCCATTAAGGATGCTATGTCAGGTGGTCTTTGGTGGACTTGGATCATTTCAAGTGGTTTGTTTGGACTTTTTGTTGGTTTCTTCCGCAAACAAATCGGTGAATTCAAAGGGGAAGTGACAAAGAAAGAATTAATTATCTTTAACATCGTTCAAATCGTATCCAACCTTGTGATCTGGGGCTTGATTGCTCCGGTTGGAGATGTCTTGATCTACAAGGAAAGTGCCAATAAAGTCTTCCTACAAGGTGTTGTTGCGGGTTCTTTTAATGCATTAACAGTGGCTGTTGCAGGTTCTCTTCTCTTGATCGCTTATGCACGGACTCAAACAAAAGATGGAAGTTTGACCAAAGATTAAATGTACAGAAGATAAGAGAGTGGGACAGAAATCGGTAATTCGTTAGAATTCGATTTCGTTGTCCCACCTCCGCACAGTTGAGTAGGGCTGTAAAAGCTGATGAAATCAGCGTAGTAGAGCCCATTCAACCACTGCGTCTTGCTCGACAATCCAAAGACAATTGAGAGGCCAGGACTTTTGTCCCAGCCTCTTTTTTTGTTTTGTAAAAAATATTTTTTACAAAATGCAAGATATATATTGCAAAATAGAAGATATAGTGTATAATAGAGCTATAAAAATAAGAAAGGAAAAGCCTGTGGCGAAAAATCTCAAATTAAAAATGGCCCGGGTCGAGCATGATATGACCCAGGGGGATCTTGCAGATGCCATTGGAGTGACGCGCCAGACCATCGGTCTGATTGAGGCGGGAAAGTATAACCCAACCCTCAGTCTCTGCCTTGCCATCTGTAAGACCTTGGATAAGACGCTGGATCAACTGTTCTGGGAGTAACAGTTTTAATAATAGAAAGAGGAAGAATATGAAACAAAAGAAAGAACCAATTGTAAAAGATGAACGGACTATGCTACTTGATGGAAAAATCGCAGGAGAACTTGTCCTTGGCATGACCTGCTTTATTGCCCTATCTGCCTTTGTGAAGTCCAGTATCCTGGACTTAGACCTAGTCGCTTATCTCCCTGAGATGTTCCTTCTGATTGCCATGGGGGCTTATGCTCTGCTAAGAAGGATCAGTTCAGGGATTGATATCCGAGATGTGTTAGAAAAAGATAGCTGGTTGAGTCGCCTTGGGTCAGGTCTAGTCTTTGCTGTGCTGATGATAGCCATGGATGTGATTGGAAAGCGAGAGGCAACGAGCTTTATCTTGAGTCCCAAGTATCTGATCAAAATTTTATTAGAAATCATCGTTTTTGCCATCCTGACAGATTTGCTTGAAAAACCACTTGCTCTTATCAATCGGAAAAAACAAGAGAAGATCGAGGCAGAGTTAGAGGATGAAGAATAAGGAGAAAGCAATGAGATTACAATTGCTGAACAAACAAATCATAGATGAACGAGAAGAAGGCTTAGCTAATAAGGCTGGTGCTGAGACGGCTGGTTTTCTTTTCCTTGCCTTAACTGTTTTTAGTGTGGGATCCATTTTTACATCTAAGGTGGGGCTCAGTCCAATCATGGTGGTAGCCTTACTCATCGTCTCAGGATTGTATTACTCTGTTCGTTGTCAACGATTGGGTGTGAGATTTATCAGTTATAGCTATCTAAATGTGACGGGAATTGTAGCAGTAACCTCTATTCTCTCCTTGTTCATCTGGGCTCAAAATTTTCAATTAAACCAAGCTGTTTATCAGTCAAATCCTTTTCATTCAAAATTCTTACTAGTACTTCCTATTACCTTTTTACTGAATCTTCCAATTGTATGGGGAGTGAATACCCTTGTGATGCTTCTTGCAAAAGTTGAGAAAAAACGCTATGAAGCCTATCTGGATCAGATGGAAAAGGAAGAGTAGGAAAGTTGGAACCTTGGTGTCGTCGTGTAAAAGTCTGGAAACCCAGGCTTTTATTTTTCAGTCAAATAAATTGCATTCGTTTTCTTGGGAGAGTATACTGGTATAGTTGAATGAAAAATTCTGATAATTTAATCTTAGAAAAGAGAATGACATGGCAAAACCTATTCGTGTATTACTTTATTATAAATATGTTCCCATCGAAAACGCAGAACAATTTGCGGCTGATCACTTGGCCTTCTGTAAATCAATCGGCCTTAAAGGTCGTATCCTAGTCGCTGATGAAGGGATTAACGGAACCGTATCTGGTGACTACGAAACAACGCAAAAATACATGGACTACGTTCACAGCCTTCCAGGTATGGAAGACCTCTGGTTCAAGATTGATGAGGAAGAAGAGCAAGCTTTCAAGAAGATGTTTGTCCGTTATAAGAAAGAGATTGTCCACCTTGGTTTAGAGGATGATAATTTCGATAATGACATCAATCCTCTTGAAACAACAGGTGCTTACTTGTCACCAAAAGAGTTTAAAGAAGCTCTTCTCGACGAAGATACCGTTGTCCTTGATACTCGGAATGACTACGAGTACGATCTTGGTCACTTCCGTGGGGCTATTCGTCCTGACATCCGTAACTTCCGTGAATTGCCACAATGGGTTCGTGATAACAAGGAAAAATTCATGGACAAGCGTGTTGTCGTCTACTGTACTGGTGGAGTCCGCTGTGAGAAATTCTCAGGCTGGATGGTGCGTGAAGGCTACAAAGATGTCGGTCAATTGCATGGCGGAATCGCCACTTACGGGAAAGACCCAGAAGTTCAAGGCGAACTGTGGGATGGGAAAATGTACGTCTTTGACGAGCGGATTGCAGTCGACGTCAACCATGTCGATCCAAGCGTTGTCGGAAAAGACTGGTTTGATGGAACACCATGCGAACGCTATGTCAACTGTGGAAATCCTTTCTGTAACCGTCGGATCTTGACCTCAGAAGAAAACGAAGACAAGTACCTCCGTGGCTGCTCACATGAGTGCCGGGTTCACCCTCGCAATCGCTATGTAGAAGAACACAACTTGTCACAAGCAGAGGTTGCTGAGCGTTTGGCCCTTATCGGTGAGACACTTGATGGGGCACCTGCATAATGGAAACAAACAGTCTGAAAGCTCAGGCTGTTTTTATATGGAAATTGATTGAAAATTGTGCTATACTTTAGGTAAGCGATTTCACAAAGGAGAAAACAAATGAGTATCGTGTTTTCAATCAAAAATAAAAAGAGCTTATTTGGCTATCAGAAAGTACTCGCAGCACAGGAAGTTCTTAAATTGGTAGAAGGGTTGACAACCTACAACTATGATCCTGCTACCCTTCATCGTCCCTTAAATGATTTTGAAGGCTTGAACTGTATCGTATTTGGTAAGAGCGGTCTTCCTCTGCAGTTACGCTATTTTGATGAGGAAGAGTCTTATCAGATTCAGGTGCCCTCTTTTGCGATAGAAGAAGATTGGCAGTTGGCCCTTCGATGGCTTAGTCGCCTAGGAGAAGTATTAGGAACGGAGATTGTGGCCAGCGACGGCGTGAGCTATACTCCAGATTCTATTTTCCATTTTGATTATGAAGTCGTTATCCTAGAAACGCTGGGGAATTTGACCAAGGAAAAAGATCTAAAAGAGTTTGAAGTACAAGGCTTCGCTCATCCAGTCTATTTGGATCGGGATACAGTGCAGGAAGTCTTGAACCATGTCCATCCACTAGAGGCCTACTCTGCCTTTATCAAGAAGATTCAATATAGTGCAGCTTATTTCAGTCAAGTCCGTTTTTATCAACAGGAGGAGACAGGAGCCTTCTTAGCCAGCTATAGCTTGACAGAAGATACGGATACGGTCTTGCCAAGCGTGCCACATGTTCCTGCAGAATATGTAGAAATTGTGGGCTTAGCGGGTATCATTGATTGGCGAGTTCTATTGGTTGCGATCGATGGAGATCCGGATAAGCCAGAAAATTACCATCCAATTGGCTCTCTTGCTCTGAAGAATCTACTGGAAGCACTAGAGCCAGATGAATTCCAGCTGCTAGATGCTAGTCAAATTGAAATTAAAAAATTGTCCAAAGAACGATTGCTAGAATTAGCGCAATTGGAGAACAAGTAAAAAATATCGCAGTGAACTGTACTTCCAAAGTTAGATCAGAAAAATCTAACTTTGGGAACGGTTCTTTTTTATACTCCTTCCTTTGATCAAAAACCAATGACTAGGCGAATTATGGTATAATAGGGGCCTAGAAGTAGAATGAAAGAGGTGCACGAAATGCTGTTAGAAGAATTTGATGCCAATCGACAGGCGATTATCAATCCACAAGACTTACACCAACCAATTGAAGGATTTCCCAAAGTAGTCATCTCTTGCTTTTCAAGAGTAACTTTTGCGCGCCTCCTTGAGAATTATGACCATGAGGTCATTGCAAGAACCTCCATGGCCAACTTTGAAGCCCTGGTCTATGGGATCACTATTGAAGACCAACAAATTGCTGCCTTTAATGCACCCGTTGGGGCTGCTTCCTGTGTGGGGATTATAGAGGATTTGATTCAATTTGGGATGGAAAAACTGGTGCTCTTTGGGACCTGTGGGGTTTTAGACCGTGATATCGAAGCGACTTCCATCATCATTCCAACGGCTGCTCTTCGCGACGAGGGGACTAGCTACCACTATCTGCCGGCTAGTGATGAAGTGGAAGTAAACAAGAAAACCCTCCCTCTCTTCCAAGCCTTTCTGGATAGTCACAAGGTTTCTTATCAGTCAGGAAAAGTGTGGACGACAGATGCACCCTACCGGGAAACCATCGACAAGATGAAGCGACGAAAGGAAGCAGGAGCCATCTGTGTGGATATGGAATGTTCGGCAGTGGCAGCCCTAGCAGTTTATAGAGGCTTTGAGCTCTGCCATTTCTTCTATGCAGCTGACCACCTCTCGGAAGAAAAATGGGATATCCGAACCTTATCTAGTCATGAAGATTTAGATAGCAAGGATCGCATCGCGGAGTTAGCCATCCAATTTGCTCTCTTTTGGGAAAAGGCAAACTAAATGAAAGAAGCAATGATTGAACTGAAGGATTTTTCCTTCCAATACAAGGCACAGTCTGAACCAACCTTGAAAAATCTCAACTTAACCATTTATAAGGGGGAAAAGGTTCTGATTGTTGGGCCGTCTGGTTCTGGTAAGTCAACCATTGGCCAGTGCTTAAATGGGATTATCCCTAATATCTATAAGGGAACCAGTAGTGGGCAATTCCTCATTCAGGGGAATGAAGCCTTTGATCTCAGTATTTATGAGAAATCTCATTTGGTCAGTACGGTTTTGCAAGATACAGATGGCCAGTTTATCGGTTTGAGTGTCGCAGAAGACTTGGCTTTTGCCCTTGAAAATGACATGGTTGAGCTGGGAACGATGAAAGAGCGTGTGCAGAGTTGGGCAGAACGCTTGGATTTGATGAAGCTCTTGGATCATCGGCCACAAGATTTGTCCGGTGGGCAAAAACAGCGAGTGAGCTTAGCAGGTGTTCTGATTGACGAAAGTCCGATCCTCCTCTTTGATGAGCCACTGGCTAATCTAGATCCCAAGTCGGGTCAGGATATTATTGATCTGATCGATCAGATTCATGAAGAACAGGGGACGACCACCATTATTATCGAACACCGTTTAGAGGATGTACTCTACCGTCCTGTTGATCGGGTTATCTTGATCAATCAAGGACAAGTTCTCTTTAATGGTCGACCAGATGAGTTGTTGAGAACGACACTTCTGGCTGAAAATGGGATTCGAGAACCCCTCTATTTAACAGCTCTTCGCCAGCTTGGTCAGGATATCAATCAATTGGAGCATCTGGATCGTTTGGACGATATCCAACTGGATGATGTAAATTGTGTGATTCCAGAAGCGACCTTTACTAAAACTGGTGAAGCAGAAGAACTATTGAAGTTGGAGCAGATTTCCTTTGCTTATCAAGAAAATCATCCGATCTTAAAAAATATATCCCTCACGATTCCGAAAGGGCAGCGCTTAGCGATTGTCGGGAAGAATGGGGCAGGGAAATCAACTCTTGCGAAAGCCATCTGTGGATTCATTACCACAGAAGGACAATACACCTCTAGAGGCGAAGATATCAAGCAGGAGAGTGTCAAGGAACGGGCTGAGCGAGTAGGCTATGTCCTACAAAACCCCAATCAAATGATTTCGACCAATATGATTTTTGACGAAGTCGCTCTAGGTTTGCGCTTGCGGGGGATATCGGAAGAAGATATTAAGGAGCGTGTCTATCAAGCACTGAAAACTTGTGGTCTCTATGAGTTTCGTAAATGGCCGATTTCTGCCCTCTCATATGGGCAAAAGAAACGGGTGACCATCGCCTCTATACTAGTTTTAGGACCAGAAATTTTGGTCTTGGACGAGCCGACAGCAGGTCAGGACCAGCGCAATTACACTGACATCATGGAATTTCTAGATAGCTTGCAAGAAAAAGGCCATACCATTGTCATGATTACCCATGATATGCAACTGATGTTGGATTATTCTGATCGTGCACTTGTGGTATCAGACGGACAAATTCTAGCTGATCTCTCACCTGCAGAGCTGTTCACTCATCCGGATATTTTACAAGAGGCTAATCTCAAAGAGACTTCGATTTTTGCCTTAGCCAATCGATTAGGAATGGATCCCTTGGCGCTAACGCAGTTTTATATGCAACAGAAAGGAGTAGATCATGAAGCATCGATTAGTCGGCTACCATGAGGGGACGAGTTTTCTTCATCGCCTTTCAGGTGCGAGTAAGTTACTCTTTCTTCTTTTTGTATCTCTTGCCGCCATGTTGAGTTATGATACTCGGCTCCTTTTAGGAATTGGTCTGGGTGCTCTGGCCTTGTTCTCTACTGCCCGCATTCGTTTTCGGGATATTTCATTTGTACTTGCATTTGCTTTTGTTTTTGCACTGTTAAATGTTGTCATGGTCTATCTCTTTGCCCCTCAGTATGGTGTAGAGATCTATGGGGCAAAAACGGTACTGATGAAGGGGTGGGGTTCCTATAGTATCACCTCGCAGGAACTCTTTTATCTTTTTAATCTAGCTCTTAAGTATGTCTGTACCATACCTCTAGCCTTGATTTTTTTGATGACGACCCATCCTAGTCAGTTTGCTTCAAGCCTCAACCAAATTGGCGTATCATACAAGATTGCCTATTCTGTCAGCTTGACTCTGCGTTACATTCCTGACGTACAAGAAGAATATCAAACGATTAAATTGTCTCAGGAAGCCAGAGGGGTGGAGTTGTCCAAAAAGGCCAAGCTGATCAAGCGGATCAAAGGCAATTTGCAAATCATCTCTCCCTTAATCTTTAGCTCACTTGAGCGGATTGACAGCATTTCTACGGCTATGGAATTACGTCGCTTTGGTAAAAATAAAAAGCGGACCTGGTATTCTCATCAAGCCATGGAAATGAAAGATTATGGGATGATTCTATCAGCCTTAGCTGTTCTGGTCTTGAGTATTGTCCTGATCTTTGTCAATCAGGGACGTTTTTACAATCCATGGAGGTAATGACATGTCAGAAACGATTTTAGTAACAGGAGCTTCAGCTGGTTTTGGTCAAGCGATTTGCCGTCGCTTAGTAGCAGATGGATACCGTGTGATCGGATCAGCTAGACGCATTGAAAAATTACAGGCTCTCCAAGAAGAGCTGGGAGAAGCCTTTTATCCCCTGCAAATGGATGTGACGGATCTTTCTCAGGTAGATCATGCACTTGCCAGTTTGCCAAAAGCTTGGGAGAGAGTGGATGTTTTGGTTAATAATGCTGGCTTGGCTCTAGGCCTCGCCCCAGCTTATGAAGCAGAGGTCGCAGACTGGCTGACCATGATTCAGACCAATATTGTCGGCTTGACCTATCTGACAAGGAAAATCTTGCCTCAGATGGTGGAACGAAATGATGGCTATATTATTAATTTGGGCTCTACAGCAGGAACTGTGCCTTATCCAGGGGCCAATGTTTACGGGGCATCCAAGGCTTTTGTCAAGCAATTCTCCCTCAATCTTCGGGCGGATCTAGCTGGCAAGAAGATTCGTGTCAGCAATATTGAACCCGGTCTTTGCGAAGGGACAGAGTTCTCTTCTGTTCGCTTTAAAGGAGACGAAAAACGGGTAGAAGCCCTCTATCAAGATGCCCATGCCATTCAGCCTGAAGACATTGCTAACACCGTATCTTGGTTGATCCAACAGCCCAAGCATGTCAATGTCAATCGGATTGAAATCATGCCGGTTTCCCAAACCTTTGGCCCTCAACCCGTTTATCGTGATTAAAAAGAGAAGCAACCACTCCACAAGGGGTTGGTTGTTTTTTATCTTTCCTCTGGTATAATAGAAGGCAAAGTAAGGAGAAAAAGATGACAGCTGCGTTAATTATTGGTTCTACAGTTTGTGATGTGATGATTTACTTGGATCGTTTGCCAAGTCGTGAAGGAGATGCCCATATTGATCACCAGCAATGGTCTGTGGGAGGTTGTGCCTTTAATGTCGTTAATATCCTTCATTTTTTGTCGCAACCCTACCAGTTTGTTTCGCCAGTCGGTTCTGGGATGTATGGTGATTTTATTCGGAGAGAGCTGAAACAATTAGGGATTTCCTCTAGCATCTCATTAGAAGGGGCCAATGGTTGCTGTTACTGCTTTGTAGAGTCTGATGGTGAGCGGACCTTCTTATCGGACCACGGAGTGGAGTATAGCTTCCAAGCAGAGTGGCTAAAAGAGCTCGAGACAGATCGGTTTGATTACATCTACTTATGTGGCCTTGAAGTTGAGGAGCCAACCGGTCTTGCATTGGTCCAGTCTGTTTCGCAACTAGAAGGTCAGGTGATTTTTGCACCAGGTCCACGCGGACTCTTGATTCCAAAGGATCGACTGGAAGCAATTTATGATCTGCATCCAATTCTCCATGTTAATGAGGCTGAAGCACTGGCTTTTTCAGGGTGTAGAGATATCCAGCCAGCCATCGAACACTTGTATCAGAGAACAGGACAATTAGTCATTGTCACCTTGGGTGAAAAAGGAGCGGTTGCCTATGATGGCAACTGGTATGAGGCAGACGGTTTTCCAACAGAAGTCGTCGACACAGTAGGTGCTGGAGATAGCCATGTGGGAGCCTTTATATCCGCTCGTTTAGAAGGTTTAGATATGACGCAAGCCTTAAGATTTGCTAACAAAGTCTCTAGCCAGATTGTTGCAAGTAAGGGCGTTCATCTGACAAAAGAGCAGCAAGAAGCCCTGCGAACAGAATTGAAACAAAAATAAAAAAGAGAGTGGGACAGAAATCGGTAATTCGTTAGAATTCGATTTCGTCGTCCCACCTCCGCACAGTTGAGTAGGGCTGTAAAAGCTGATGAAATCAGCGTAGTAGAGCCCACTCAACCACTGCGTCTTGCTTGACAATCCAAAAATAATTGAGAGGCTAGGACTTTTGTCCCAGCCTCTTATTTGACTTTATCCTCTTAGCCCTTTGTATCTTACTACAATGGCCGCTTATTGGGCATACCCGCTTTTCTTGGATATTTATTGGGGGTTTCTTTTTTCTTTTCGACAACAGTGATATAGCGTGGATCTCCATTTGGCAATTCATACTGTAGATTGTCTTCAACCTTACTAAAGAGCAGGTTGAGGGCATTTTTGGCTTCTTCCAACTCTTCTGGAGCATTGCTAGCCTTGAGAGCGAGTAGCCGTCCCCCTACTTTCAGGTAAGGGATGGTCAGCTCAGAGAGAACCTGCATGCGGGCAACGGCGCGGGCAGTTACGATATCAAATTGGGCACGAAAGGCCTTATCTTGTGCAAAGTCCTCAGCACGTCCATGGTAGAAATGAACTCCGCTCAAACCTAACTCTTCAGCCAGCAAGTGGAGAAAATTGATCCGTTTATTAAGGGAATCAATGATGGTCACATCTAGCTCAGGGAATAGGATCTTCATGGGTAGGCTGGGAAAGCCAGCACCAGCTCCGATATCCAGGAGATGGATGGGTTGGTTTTCAATCAAGCCCTGCAAAATGGGTGCGATAGAATCATAAAAATGCTTGAGATAGACTTCGTCTTTTGCGGTGATGGCGGTGAGATTAATCTTTTCATTCCATTCAACGAGGAGCTCAAAATAGCGTTCGTATTGCTCTTTTTGACGATCAGTTAATGGGAAGCCGAGATCGGCTAAACGGATATAAAATTCTTCTGGTTTCATAAGATAATTTTACCACAAAATAAGGGAAATTTGATATACTGGTAGAAAGAAATGAAAGGAATTCAATAAAATGATTTGGATTATTCTTGGGATCATTGTGGTCCTTGTGTTGATTGTAGTAGGAGTATACAACGGTTTGGTGAAAAGCCGGATGCAAACTCGCGAAGCATGGAGTCAAATTGATGTGCAATTGAAACGTCGGAATGACTTGATTCCAAACTTGATCGAAACCGTTAAAGGCTATGCCAAGTACGAAGGGGATACCCTTGCTAAGGTCACTCAACTTCGCCAACAAGTGGCTCAAGCTTCTTCACCTGCAGAAGCAATGGCAGCCAGTGATGCTCTTTCCCGTCAAGTAGCAGGCATCTTTGCGGTGGCTGAAAATTACCCAGACTTGAAAGCTAACACCAACTTCATGCAATTGCAAGAAGAATTGACCAACACAGAAAATAAAATTTCTTATGCTCGTCAATTGTACAACAGTGTCACAAGCAACTATAATGTGAAATTGGAAACTTTCCCAACAAACGTGATTGCTGGAATGTTTGGCTTCAAACAGGCTGAATTCCTTCAAGTGCCTGAAGAAGAAAAAGCAGTACCAAAGGTGGACTTTAGCGGATTAGGAGACTAATATGCTGTTTGACCAAATTGCAAGCAATAAAAGGAGAACCTGGATTCTCCTTATTGCTTTTTTCATACTCTTGGCTCTCATCGGAGCAGCCGTTGGCTACCTCTGGTTAGGCTCTTCCCTTGGTGGCGTCATCCTAGCTTTGATTATTGGTGGAATCTATGCCTTTAGCATGATTTTCCAATCAACTGAAGTTGTCATGCGGATGAACGGGGCGCGTGAGGTAACGGAAGAGCAAGCCCCTCAGCTCTACCATATTGTACAAGATATGGCTATGGTAGCTCAGATCCCTATGCCACGTGTCTATATTGTGGATGATCCATCCATGAATGCATTTGCGACAGGGTCTAATCCTCAAAATGCAGCCGTTGCAGCGACAACAGGTCTACTGGCTGTGATGAACCGTGAGGAATTGGAGGGAGTTATCGGACATGAAGTCAGCCATATTCGCAATTATGATATCCGCATCTCCACGATTGCAGTTGCCCTTGCCAGTGCCATCACCATGCTTTCTAGTATTGGAGGACGGATGATGTGGTGGGGCGGTGGCCGTAGCCGGGATGATGATCGAGAAGGTAGCGGTGGTTTGGAGATTGTTATGTTGATCCTTTCCTTGCTTGCCATCGTTTTAGCGCCATTAGCAGCGACCTTGGTCCAGTTAGCCATTTCTCGTCAACGGGAGTTCCTAGCAGACGCTTCAAGTGTTGAATTGACGCGGAATCCTCAAGGGATGATCAATGCTTTGTTAAAACTAGACAAAAGCGAACCAATGCAACGACATGTCGATGATGCGAGCAGTGCTCTTTTTATCAACGATCCAAAAAAAGAATCCGGTTTGCAAAAACTCTTTTATACCCACCCACCCATTGCTGAGCGGGTGGCACGTTTAAGAAAAATGTAAAAAAATCCACCAAACAGTGGATTCAGATTGAAGACACAATCATCTTAGAACCTTTCCTTAGGTGAGTACGGACGTCAGCGAACTTCGAAGAAGTTCCATGACTAAATTACGATACAAAGGGCGTCTGCGGATAAAGTCAAAATAGGAAGTTTGACGCAGAATCTTTCGATTCTAGGAGAACTTATCTTTTTGACACAATCCGTAGCCCGTGTTCAATTCGTTTTGAACCCCCTCGCTCTTTAATTTCCAGGCTCAGGCTAAATCAGTTTCCCAAACTGTTTTACTCCCAAAACTCCCGAGTGCTAGAAACAAGCTTGTTTCTAGCACTTTTCTCACGGCGGAAAGTTTCAGTAGATGATTGAATAACTCTAAAGAATAAAAAGTATTTTTCTTTATAAAAGTTAATAGAATTGTATAAAAGATCAGTTTGTCTTCGTGCTCAATCCACCAAACGGTGGATTTTTTATTTGGTAGTTAGGAGGAGGGTAGTGAAACCAAGGATGGCAAAGGTCCCCCAAGCTAAGGGAAGGCTCCAGATAGCTAGACTAGAAAAGAGAGCTGTTCCAAGTGGCATGGCAAAGCTAACCATCAGTCCCAAAAAGCTAGAGGTAGAAGCTAATTTTTCAGCGGGCAATTTACTCATTAAAAGACTGGAAACTTTTGGGTTGATTTTTGCTACAAGATAACCAAGGAAAGTGATGAGTAGAAGGGAAAGAATGTCCCAGTGTACCAGGATATTTGTGAGCCCAAGCATGGTCAGCCCACCTGCGATCCACAGGAGGATATGGTGGAGGCTTTGCTTGGAAAAATAATCGTGAGGTGTCAGGCTAGCCCAGACCATGCTTAAAATAGTCACTGCCTCTAAAATCAAGAGGGATTGGCTAAAGCTCAACTGAAAGAAGGGGGAGTGAAGCAGTTGCAAATTGTAGATACCAGAGATGGATCCCCCTAGGGCATTGATGAGAACCAATGAGAAGAGCAACTTGCCAAAGTGGTGTACCTCCTCATCTGCAAAAATACTTTTGGCGTTCTGGTACATCTCTTGGCATTCGTGTACCAAAGAATTCTTACTTTTGAGCTCAATGACGGGATCATGTGTCAGCTGCTTTTTTCTCATCAGGAGACAAGTGGAAGACAGGAGAAAAGCCAGCGCATTGATCGAAGCGACCAGAGCAAAATTTTGATGGCTGATGGCTAGTAGCCAAACCCCTAGGGCTTGTCCAGAAATCGAGCAGACCATACTAAGTAGTTGGTTGATGGAATAGGCCTCCATCAAATCCTCGTCGGGGATGTTCTTTTTCATGATGGGGAGTTGCAAGCCTCCGCGATAATCGCTCAAACAATCTGAAACAATGTTTAAGAAGCAAACAATCGAAAAGGCTAGGTAACCCGGAATCTTGGTCATGAGAGCAATAAGGATGAAGAGGATGGCTTGAAGATAGCCAATGCGGATCAACCAGTTAGCTTTTTTCTTCGTGCGGTCAGCCTTCATCCCGACAAAAATGGTAAAGAGGCTAGGAATAAATACAATGAGATTGGCAATGCCAACTGCTAGGCTCGGTTGTGGCATACTGGCAGCAAAGACCACAAAGACCAGATTGTAGATGGCAGCGCCAAGGGTATTCAAAAAGCGAGAAAGACTAAGTAAGGCAAAAATTTTATTACGAGCTAAGAGTTTCATGAGCCTTCCTCCTTCACGTGATTAGTTTGTAGGACTTGTTTGATGGATCGAAAGATCTGTTTGAAGAGGTCTAGTTTCTCATCATCAGAGAGAAGAAGTTCCTGATCCTTCAGATAAACGCCGGTATGTGAGAGAAGAAAGCGGAGGAAGTGGTTTTTTAGTTTGGTCATCATGGGAAGAACCTTCTTTCTTTACTTGATAGTCCTATTGTAAACCTAAAAAGCAAGAAAAAATTAATGTTGCATATTTTCAACAAAAACTCACAGAGTAGATCTGTGAGTTTTTAGGATTTATTGATCAGTTCTTGCAGGCCCTGTTTGTAGTAGTTGGCACTGTCCTTACAATCCAGAATAGAGAGAACCTGGATGGCCTGTTCCATCTTTTCAAGACCGATTTCTTTTTCTCCCTTTCGATAGAGAAATTCTCCTTTGGCATAGAGATAAACCGTCCGAAGGTAGGCTTCGTTCTCAGAGTAAAAGTGGTCCTTGATCAGCTGATCAAAATAGGTTGCATCTTCAAATTCATTTGAACTAATGGCGAGAAAAAAGCCATTAAGGAAAATAGAATTGATGGCAGGACGAGAGGAATCTAGGAGAAGCTTGAAATCCTCCCGTTGGACCAACTCCTCTGTGTATTGTCGATAGAGCTGACTAGAGAAAAGAGGAGAGGTCAGTGAAAATAGGCTTAACTCAAAATTTCCCCAGACCATGACAGAGAAGAGGTAGTCATAGAGGAAATCTAGTTCCTCTTGGCTAGCGGTGAGCTGTACCTCAGGATATAAGCCAAGTATTTTGGCCTTGAGAATAATGCTGGCTAAGAAGTCTTCTTTTTTCTGATGTTTCTGGTAGGCTTGCTGGTAGCTTTGGTACAAGGCTTGATCGTGTTCCAAGCTCATGTTTTCATAGTGCTCTTTCAACAATTTGGGAATAAAGGAGTGCTGATCGATCCCTGCTAGATGAGAGAACTCACTGAGGCTGGTTTTGATTTGTTGAAGGGCCTGAAAAAACCGTTGCGTCGTCAGGTCATTTTCTCCTCTTTCAAATCGCGACAGCATAGAGCGCGAAAATTTGCCACCCGTAGCTTCCTCTAAAGAGATGTGGCGACTTTCACGTATTTGCCGAAAAATAGCTCCGATTTCTTTCATGAATTCTCCTCTTTTAGCTGGTATTTTTCAACCAATTGCTCAACAGTCTTTCCCTTACTTAACCAATCAGCCAGACGATCTAAGCGGCGAATTTCTTGCATCAAAGGATCCTGAATCGTTTCAATTTGCACGCCACAAATTTTCCCAGTAATCAATGTCCGGTTGGGGTGATAGGCGGGAGCTTGGCGAAAGAAATCTCCATAACTTCCGTCACTCTTTTTCCATTCTTTTAGTTCCGCCAGAGAATAGCCTGTTAATCGCGAGGTGATTTGGTCAAGGCTTATCTCTTTTCCACCCTTTCGTAAGACTTTTTGGACTAAAGCTGTGTATACAGTTGAAAATGGTAAATCGTAAACTCTTGCCATCAGATCTCCTTCATCTTTTTTCATGATTATAACAAATTTTTGAGGAGACTTCTTGGTTGAGGGGCAGCTTCATGATATACTAGTAGTATCTAGAAGATTTGAGGACAAAAGAATGAACTTATATACACAAGAAATCCGTAAAAATCCTGAAGGACTAGCATTTGATCAAGGGTTGGATTTGTTAAAGGATCTGCAAAAGCGCAATCCAGAAATTCTTGACTTAAAGAATGTGACAGCGACAGGACGAGTAGCCTATGATACAGGCCTCTATGTCTTGGATTACCAGTTGGCCTACACCATCGTTTTGGCATCTAGCCGCAGCATGGAGCCTGTTGAGCTTCAAGAGAGCTATCCTGTAACAGAGGTGTTTGCGGAGGATGTACAGTCTGATGCAGATATCGAGGCCCTAGAGGAAGACTTGATCCTTCCAATCGAAGGTGGGAAGATTGACCTGAGTGAAAGTGTAGCGGATAATATTCTGCTCAATATTCCCCTCAAGGTTCTCACTCCAGAAGAAGAGGCTGGACAAGGTTTTATCGAAGGCAATGATTGGAAAATCCTATCCGAAGAAGAATACCAAGCCGCTCAAGCGATCAAGAAAGAAGAGAACAGTCCTTTCGCTGGTCTTCAAGGATTATTTGACGAAGAATAAGCTAGAGATTGCATTTGATAAATTTAGACATAAATACAGGTCTTTTCTTTGAGGAAAGGCCTTCTTTTGATATACTAGGATTAATAAACAACAGAGGGGAGACCTCTAAAAAAGGAGAAAAAGTATGGATACTTTATTTATTCCAGGTTGGTTGATTACTTTTGTAATCGTAGCCATTCTTGTATTGATCTTGTTGGTCAAAGGGTATGTCAACGCTAAACCCAACGAAGTCGTGGTCATTACAGGTCTTCGAAAACAACGTCACTTACGTGGGAAAGCTGGCTTTATGATTCCCTTTGTCGAACAACGCTCTTATCTTGATATTGAGCAATTCTCGACAGATGTTCGGACTTCTGAGTCTGTTCCAACACTGGACTTCATTAACGTCCGTGCCGATGCAGCTGTTAAATTAAAAATCGGTACAACCGATGAAATGATTGCCCGGGCTGCAGAAAACTTTTTGAACTGGAATACGACAGATATTTCCAACTCTGTCCAAGATGTCTTGGAAGGAAACTTGCGGGAAGTGATCGGTCAGATGGAGCTCCGTAAGATGGTCAATGACCGTCAAGAGTTTGCCTCAAAAGTGCAGGACAACGTAGCACCAGACTTGGCTAAAATGGGTCTAGAAGTCATCGCCTTTACGGTTCAATCTTTCTCTGATGAAGGGGGAGTCATCGATAACCTCGGGATTGAAAATGTTGAAACCATTAAGAAAGATGCCTTGATTGCCAAAGCCAAAGCAGAACGTGAACGCAAGGAAGTTGAAGCAGAACAAGATAAATTGGCTAATGACAAACGGGTCGCTGCCGATCTTGAAATCGCGCAAAAACAAAATGAATTAAAACTCAAACAAGCAGCCCTCAAGCAAGAAGCAGATATTGCCCAAGCAAAAGCAGATGCCGCTAAAGGGATTGAGGCAGAAGTGCAACGTCGTGAACAAGAGCGCGTGGCAGCCGAAGCTAATATCATGAAACAGGAAAAAGAAGCGGAAGTCAAAGAGCGCGAAGTTAAGGTTCGTGAACAGGAATTGGATGCCAACATCCGCAAACAAGCTGAAGCTGAAAAATATGCTCGTCAACAAGCTGCAGAAGCAGAATTGATTGAACGCCAACGCAAGGCAGAAGCAGAACTCTTCGAAACACAAAAAGAAGCCGAAGCTCGGAAAGCCCAAGCTGAAGCTGAGAAATTTGCCCAATTGCAAGAGGCTGAAGCTATTGAAGCCAAAGGTCGTGCCGAGGCCGAAGCCATTCGCTTGAAACTGGAAGCCGAAGCCAAAGGTTTGGACCAAAAGGCCGAAGCGATGAAGAAAATGCAAGAAGCAGCCATTACTGAAATGGTCGTTGACAAGTTGCCTGAAATTGCGCGTGCTGTCGCAGAACCATTAACCAAGGTGGATAAGATCACCATGTACGGGGAAGGCAATGCTTCTAAGATGGTGGGCGATATCATGCAAAGTATCGACCAAGTCTCTCAAGGAGCTGGATTTGATATTCGTCAATTGCTAGCAGGAGCTCTTGGAGTTAATATGACGGTCAATAAACTCAAAGAAGGAGAACAACCGGTCATTGAAGCAGAGGAGTTAGCTTCTAAAGAAGATTAATGTCATTCATCAGGAAGTGTCTGAGAACTGTTTCTCGGGCACTTTTGTTTTTAAGATCAAATGACTTGCATGATCTTCTCCCTCTTAGAGAAGGCGGGAAGCTATTTTCTGCTTTCTTTTGAGGAGGAAAAATGGTAGAATAAAGGCAAACTATAAAGAGGAGTGTCACATGACTAAAGCAAACTTTGGTGTTGTTGGTATGGCCGTAATGGGTCGTAACCTTGCCCTTAATATCGAATCTCGTGGCTACACAGTTGCCATTTATAACCGTAGTAAAGAAAAAACAGAAGATGTAATTGCTTGCCATCCTGATAAAAACTTTGTGCCAAGCTATGATATCGAAAGCTTCGTAAACTCAATCGAAAAACCACGTCGTATCATGCTTATGGTTCAAGCAGGGCCTGGTACAGACGCAACCATCCAAGCCCTTCTTCCACATTTGGATAAAGGCGATATCTTGATCGACGGAGGAAATACTTTCTATAAAGATACCATCCGTCGTAACGAAGAGTTGGCGAACTCTGGTATCAACTTTATCGGTACTGGTGTATCTGGTGGTGAAAAAGGTGCCCTTGAAGGTCCTTCTATCATGCCTGGTGGACAAAAAGAAGCATATGACTTGGTAGCTGACGTCCTTGAAGAAATCTCTGCAAAAGCGCCTGAAGATGGAAAACCATGTGTGACTTACATCGGTCCTGATGGAGCTGGTCACTACGTAAAAATGGTCCATAACGGGATCGAGTATGGTGATATGCAATTGATCGCAGAAAGCTATGACCTCATGCAACACTTGCTTGGACTTTCTGCAGAAGACATGGCTGAAATCTTTACTGAATGGAACAAGGGTGAATTGGACAGCTACTTGATCGAAATCACTGCTGATATCCTTGGACGCAAAGACGACGAAGGTCAAGATGGACCTATCGTAGACTACATCTTGGATGCTGCAGGAAACAAAGGAACTGGTAAATGGACTAGTCAATCAGCGCTTGACCTTGGTGTGCCATTGTCACTCATTACTGAGTCAGTATTTGCTCGTTACATCTCTACTTACAAAGAAGAACGTGTTCATGCAAGCAAGGTTCTTCCAAAACCAGCTGCATTCAAATTTGAAGGAGATAAGGCTGAATTGATTGAAAAAATCCGTCAAGCCCTTTACTTCTCAAAAATCATCTCATACGCACAAGGTTTTGCTCAATTGCGCGTCGCTTCTAAAGAAAACAATTGGAACTTGCCATTTGCGGACATCGCATCTATCTGGCGCGATGGATGTATCATCCGTTCTCGTTTCTTGCAAAAGATCACAGATGCATACAACCGCGATGCAGATCTTGCTAACCTTCTATTGGATGAGTACTTCTTGGATGTCACTGCTAAGTACCAACAATCTGTTCGTGATATCGTAGCTCTTGCTGTTCAAGCAGGTGTACCTGTACCAACCTTCTCAGCAGCCATCACTTACTTCGATAGCTACCGTTCAGCGGATCTTCCAGCGAACTTGATCCAAGCACAACGTGACTACTTTGGTGCTCACACATACCAACGTAAAGACAAAGAAGGTACCTTCCACTATTCTTGGTACGACGAAAAATAATCTTGCTCTATGGTCAAACGAGTTCTACTAGTAGAAAATGAGAAGCAAATCGCTCGCTTCATTGATTTGGAACTTCAAAAAGAAGGGTATCAAGTTGATGTGGTCGAGGATGGAAAAGCGGGTCTGGCCTTGATTGCTGCGACCAAATATGATCTGATCTTGTTTAATTACGATTTGTCAGATATGTCTGGTGAAACATTCGCAGAGGAAATTAGTCGGATTCGCCCAGCTTCTGTTTTGATTGTTTTGGATAGCCGCGAAAAAATTGCTGAGCACAAAGAGAGTATTCAGCGCTTTGCCGTTTCCTATATGGTCAAACCCTTTATTATCAGCGATTTGGTAGATAAGATCACAGCCATTTTTAGAGGACGTGATTATATTGACCAACATTGTAGCCAGATGAAAATCCCAACATCATACCGCAATTTGCGCATTGATGTGGAACACCATACCGTCTATCGTGGGAAAGACATGATTAGTTTGACCCGCAGAGAATACGACCTCTTAGCGACTCTGATGGGAAGCAAAGGGGTGGTGACACGAGATCAGTTATTGGAGAGTGTCTGGAAGTACGAGAGTACAGGTGAGACTAATATTGTGGACGTCTATATCCGTTATCTCCGTGGGAAAATTGATCTACCCGGTCAAAAAAGCTATATTAAGACCGTTCGTGGGATTGGCTATGCCATGCAAGACACATTAGAATAAAATATTCGAACCCTTAGAGGGTTCGAATATTTTTATGACTCAAGGGAAACGTTTGCGTTTGGAAAGGATGGGTTTTAAAAAGGATTTGGCTAAAAAAAGATAAAAAAAGATAAAAAAAGATAAAATTTAGAGAAAAAATGAATGTAAGGCTTTACAAATTTTTAAAATGTGGTATACTAGAAACAAATTAAGCGCAAACGTTTTCTTTAAAACAAAAGCCTTAAACAATATAAGGAGGTTGAATGATGAACAAAGGATCATTCAAAAGTTTATTTAGCTTTGAATTCTGGCAAAAGTTCGGTAAGGCCTTGATGGTCGTTATCGCTGTCATGCCAGCTGCTGGGTTGATGATTTCAATCGGGAAATCAATCCCTATGATCAACCCGAATTTATCTCCACTTGTTATTACAGGTGGGATTCTCGAACAAATCGGTTGGGGGGTTATCGGTAACCTTCACATCCTCTTTGCACTCGCTATCGGTGGTAGCTGGGCCAAAGAGCGTGCTGGGGGTGCCTTTGCGGCTGGTCTCTCTTTCATCTTGATTAACCGTATTACAGGTGCAGTTTTTGGAGTTACATCTGCAATGTTGGCTGATAAGGAGGCTACCGTTCACACGATTTTAGGTGGATCAATTAAAGTTGCAGACTACTTCATTAGTGTCCTTGAAGCACCGGCACTTAATATGGGGGTGTTTGTAGGGATTATCTCAGGTTTTGTTGGAGCAACTGCCTTCAATAAATACTATAACTACCGTAAACTTCCAGAAGCCCTTTCTTTCTTTAACGGGAAGCGCTTTGTCCCATTCGTTGTTATCGTTCGTTCAGCTATTACAGCCTTGGTTTTGGCAGCCTTGTGGCCAGTAGTTCAATCAGGAATTAATGGTTTCGGTGTCTGGATCGCCAACTCACAATCAACAGCTCCAGTTTTGGCACCATTCTTGTTTGGTACCTTGGAACGTCTTCTCTTGCCGTTTGGTCTTCACCACATGTTGACCATTCCAATCAACTATACTCAATTGGGTGGTAGCTACCAAGTTCTTACAGGTGCTGCCAAAGGAACAACTGTATTTGGACAAGATCCACTTTGGTTAGCTTGGGTAACAGACCTTGTTAACTTGAAGAAGGCAGATCCTAGCCAATACCAACACTTGCTTCATGCGTACACACCAGCTCGTTTCAAAGTTGGTCAAATGATTGGATCATTTGGTATCTTGATGGGGGTTGTAGTTGCTATCTATCGCAATGTGGACCCAGATAAGAAAGAAAAATACAAAGGGATGCTTTTTGCAACTGCCCTTGCTACATTCTTGACAGGTGTTACTGAACCAATTGAATACATGTTCATGTTCATTGCAACACCTTTATACCTAATCTATGCCTTTGTTCAAGGAGCTGCCTTTGCAATGGCTGACTTGGTTCACCTTCGTGTCCACTCATTCGGTTCAATCGAGTTCTTGACACGTACCCCAATGGCCATCAACGCTGGTTTGGCATTAGATATCTTTAACTTTGTATGGGTAACAGTCCTATTTGCCTTTATCATGTACTTCATTGCTAACTTCATGATTAAGAAATTCAATTATGCAACTCCAGGACGTAACGGTAACTATGAACAAAATGATGATGCCCCTGCAGGAGATGGTGCAGCAACAGGTGCTGCTACAAGCTCAGCAAGCTCACAAGTCATTAACATCATCAACCTTCTTGGTGGACGTGCCAATATCGTAGACGTTGACGCATGTATGACTCGTCTTCGTGTAACTGTTAAGGACGCTGAAAAAGTCGGAACAGAAGAACAATGGAAAGCTGAAGGCGCTATGGGTCTTGTCATGAAAGGACAAGGGGTCCAAGCGATCTACGGACCTAAAGCTGACGTCTTGAAATCTGATATCCAAGACGTACTTGATTCAGGTGAAGTTATTCCTGAAACACTTCCTAGCCAAATGACAGCAGTTCAAAAGGCTGAAGCAACCTTTAAAGGGGTAACAGATGAAGTTCACTCCGTTGCAGATGGTGAAGTGATTAACATCGAAGATGTGAAAGATCCTGTATTCTCACAAAAAATGATGGGTGACGGATTTGCGGTTGAGCCTGAAAATGGCCATATCGTTTCACCAGTTGCTGGTAAAGTTACTAGCGTCTTCCCAACCAAACATGCCCTTGGTTTGGTAACAGATAATGGTTTGGAAGTCTTGGTTCATATCGGTCTAGATACAGTTAGTCTTGAAGGAAAACCATTTGAGGTTAAAGTTACTGAAGGTCAAACAGTGGCTGCTGGAGACCTCTTGGTGGAAGCAGACCTTGATGCGATCCGTGAAGCAGGTCGTGAAACTTCAACAATTGTTGTCTTCACAAATGCAGATGCGATTAAATCTGTTAAGGTCGAACATACTGGTAAATTGGCAGCAAATGCTCCAGTTGCAACAGTAGAATTATAAGAGACGTCGGCAAAGAAAATGAGGTTGGGGCAGTGCACCCGGCCTCTTGCCGTTTCTTGATTTGGAGAGAAGGAGAAATCAGGGGATGAAATTTTTAACATTAAATTCCCATAGTTGGATGGAAGAGAATGCTCAGCAAAAATTTGAAACCCTCAAGGAACAAATTTTGGAAGCGCAATATGATGTGATCTGTTTCCAAGAGGTCAATCAAGAAATGGGCTCAGAAGCAGTCGAAACAGATGAGTATTATCAAGCCTTGCCATCATCTGTAGCCATTCACAAAGATCACTTTGTTCGCGTATTGGTAGAAGAGTTAGCTGCTCAAGGACTCCACTATTATTGGACTTGGGCCTACAACCATATTGGTTATGATCATCTCAATGAGGGTGTAGCGGTTCTTTCGCGTCAACCCTTGAAGGCGGATGAGATTTTGGTATCCAATATGGATGATCCAACGGACTATCATACGCGTCGAGTGGCCGTTGCCCATACAAGTGTGGATGGCAAAGAGATTGCTGTTGCCAGCGTCCATCTTTCTTGGTGGGACAAAGGTTTCCAATTTGAGTGGCCACGCATTGAGAACTACTTCAGCCAAGTAGGCAAACCTTTTATTCTAGCTGGTGATTTCAATAATCCTGCTGGTCAAGAAGGGTATGAAACGATTCTATCCAGTTCGCTAAAACTTCAAGATAGTTTTATCGAAGCCAAAGAAACAAAGGGGACTTATACTGTAGGTCCTGGAATCGATGGCTGGACGGATAATCAAGTTCCATTGCGAATCGATTACGTCTTTGCAAGTCCAGAATGGGACATCCAGCGTCTACATGTCATTTTTGATGATCAAAACAAACCCCATGTCAGTGATCACTATGGCTTAGAAGCTGAATTATCACTTTAATATAAATGGAGAGTCGAAAGGAAAACGATTTTATTCAATCGTCCTTCGACTCTTTTTTATGGATCAATGAGGAGCAAGCATAGGGGATTCTCCTGTTCTTCTGCTTTCTTTACGATTCATTTTATGGTAAAATGAAGTGTTAAAACAGTTTAAGGAGGTAGCAAATGCGTTGTCCAAAATGTGGTGGAAGTAAGTCTAGTGTGGTGGATAGTCGACAAGCTGAAGACGGGAACACCATTCGTCGTCGTCGTGAATGCGAAGAATGCCATTATCGCTTTACTACCTACGAACGAGTGGAAGAACGGACCCTAGTGGTTGTTAAAAAGGATGGAACACGTGAGCAATTTTCTCGTGATAAAATCTTTAATGGTATTATCCGCTCGGCACAAAAACGACCTGTATCCAGTGATGAAATCGAAGAAATTGTAAACCGGATCGAGCAAAAGGTTCGTAGCCAAAGCGATAATGAAATTAACAGTGAGTGTATTGGTTCTTTGGTTATGGATGAGTTAGCTGATCTAGATGAGATCACCTATGTTCGTTTTGCTAGTGTTTACCGGAGTTTCAAGGATGTCGGTGAATTAGAGACCCTCTTGAAACAAATCACGAAGGGAACCAAGAAGAAAAAGGAAAAATAGATGAAGCCCAATACTCCGTTCTCATTTTTAAAAAATAACATTCTTCCACCGGCAGGGCCTGCATTAGAGCAGTATTACCTGCCTATTTTAGAGATGGAAACCGTGACGGTCTATCGCTTTCTGCTCGCATCTTATGATCAAGGTGAAAAGAAACATCTACTTGCCCAAATCTTAAACCACATTGATATGGGGTTTCCTCAATTGTTACTTGCTTTTGATCGTTTGATTGCTATGGGATTGATCGATATCTTTGAGGAGGAAGCTGGCATCGCGATCCGGTTGCACGCTCCTCTTGAGGCGGAGCAATTCTTTTCCAATGCCGTCTATAAACGCTTGCTTGAAAAGAAAATCGGGGAAAAGGCCGTAGAAGATTTGCTCCCAGAGCGCTCTTTAGGGAGTAGAAGGCAAGTTTCCTTCTCGCAAGTCTTTGGACTAGATGCTGGGGAAGTGACTGTTGTTCCAAGTAAGAAACAGCAGTTTGATATGGAGATGTTTAAGCGAATGATGGGGCGTGATGGACTTCGTTTTGCGGATGAAGGAGAAGCAACCCTAGCCCTCTTTGCCATCGCAGAAGAGCAGCAATGGACCTGGTATGAAACCTATCTTTTAGCCAAAGAAACAGCTGTAGACCGGATTGTCTCACCAAAGAGATTGAAGCAAAAGTTGGCTCAGGCTAGCCAGGAACGACCACGAATGTCCTATAGCCGTCAGGAAGAAACTATTCTGAGGGAAGCTAAGGCAAAATCCAGCCTACAATTTCTAGCGGAGATTAAGAAGGCGCGCAATGCGACCATTACGCAGAGCGAACGCAAGACTTTATCCAAGTTAGCTGATCTAGGCTTACTAGATGAGGTGATCAATATTATCTTATTGTTGACCTTTAACAAGACTCAGTCTGCTAATCTCAATGAAAAGTATGCTTTGAAGGTAGGAAATGATTTTTCTTATCAAGGGGTCAACAGTGCAGAACTAGCGATTTTAAAAGTTCGAGAACGCCAGGAGCAAGCTAAGGCTCAAGGAAACAAGGGGACGAGTCCTACATCAGCCAAGGGCAAGCACAGCAATGTTCCCAAGTGGAGTCAACCAAATTATCAAAATCAGACCAGTCAAGCAGAAAAGGTGGATCTTGCTAAAGAGAAACAACGCCTGTTAGAAAAACTGAATCAAGGAGGTGAGTAGATGGAAAGTGTAGGTCAAACCATGTCTCACATGAACCGTGCGCGTCAATTTAACTATGAGGATTTGGTCGCACAGATCTTGGCAGATCAAGAAGTTGCTGCCTTTATTAAGGACCAGTCTTTGTCTGAGCAAGAAATTCGACGTAGTATTTCAAAATTTAATCAATACATTAGTGAACGCAACCGTTTCTTATTGGGAGATTCGGATTATATTGCCAAAGGTTATAAGCCCATCCTCACCATGAATGAAGGCTATGCGGATGTCGCTTATGAGGAAACGCCAGAGTTAATCGAAGCCCAAAAACGAGCTGCAATCAACCAACGTCTTAACTTGATCAATCTCCCTTCGACCTTGAAAGAAGCGAGTCTAGCCAAGGTAGAGCTCGATGATAAAGGACGTTTCGAGGCTTTTGAAGAATTAGCCAATTTTGTGGCCAACTATCCTGAATATCAAAAGGGGATCTACCTCTATGGTGATTTCGGAGTAGGAAAGAGCTACATGATGGCAGCTTTGGCTCATGATTTATCCGAAAAGCGCCAGGCCTCAACTACCCTACTTCATTTCCCAAGTTTTGCTATCGATGTCAAAAATGCCATCAGTTCGGGCTTGGTCAAAGAAACCGTCGATCAGGTGAAAAAAGCCGAAATTTTAATTCTTGATGATATCGGTGCGGAACAGATGTCAGCCTGGGTGCGAGATGAAATTTTACAGGTGATTCTGCAACACCGGATGCAGGAAAATCTCCCAACCTTCTTTACTTCTAACTTTAATTTTGAAGAGTTGGAGCGTCATTTTGCGGTTTCGCGCAATGGAGATGAAACATGGCAGGCCAAACGTGTCATGGAACGCGTGAAATTTTTAGCCAAGGAAATCCATTTGGAAGGAGTGAATCGCCGATGAATGAAACCATCCGTTTAATGAAATCTCATTTTTCTGTTCGCCGTTTTAAGGAAGAAGCCATCAAAGAAGCTGACCTCAAGGAAATTTTATCAGCTGGGCAGATGGCATCAAGTTGGAAAAACTTTCAGTCTTATTCTGTGATTGTGGTCAAAAGCAAGGAAAAGAAAGAAGCTCTTTACGACTTGCTTCCTCAAGAAGCGATTCGCCAATCAGCCGTCTTTCTTCTCTTTGTTGGGGATTTAAACCGTGCTGAAAAAGCTGTCAAACTTCATGAGCAGGATTTTCATCCTGAAGGGGTGGACAACTTACTGATCACCTCAGTGGATGCGGCTCTAGCAGCTCAAAATACACTATTGGCAGCTGAAAGTCTCGGCTATGGTGGAGTGATTATCGGCATGTTGCGCTACTGTTCAGAAGAAGTCGCAGAACTCTTCCGTCTGCCAGACTATACCTATCCTGTTTTTGGGATTGCTCTCGGAGTACCTAATCAGCAGCATGCGGTGAAACCACGCTTGCCGTTGGAGCAGGTTGCTTTTGAAGAAGAATACCAAGAACAAGACCTATCAGTTGTGACTGCCTATGACAAGGTTCAGGCAGATTATGCTGGAGCGCGTGCAACCGACAGCTGGAGCGAGCGTCTTGCAGCTCAATTTGGTCAACCTGAACAAGAAGAGACCAAAAAACTACTAGAAAAACACAAACTATTATGAAATGAAGAGAGGCGTTCTTGAACCGAGGTCTCGCCTTTCATTAGAAAAGAGGAAATCATGGCCCTACCAACTATTGCGATTGTAGGCCGTCCCAATGTCGGAAAATCTACACTCTTTAACCGGATTGCCGGTGAGCGGATTTCCATCGTTGAGGATGTAGAAGGAGTCACTCGTGACCGCATTTATGCAACAGCTGAGTGGTTGAATCGAAAATTTAGTATCATTGATACGGGGGGGATTGATGACGTAGATGCCCCATTTATGGAGCAAATTAAGCATCAGGCAGAAATTGCTATGGACGAAGCAGATGTGATCGTCTTTGTTGTTTCTGGAAAAGAAGGGATCACGGATGCGGATGAATATGTCACTCGTATCTTGTATAAGACCCATAAACCGGTGATTCTTGCAGTCAACAAGGTGGATAACCCAGAGATGCGCAATGATATCTATGACTTTTATGCCTTAGGACTGGGTGAGCCACTACCGGTCTCCTCTGTCCACGGGATCGGAACTGGGGATGTTCTCGATGCCATCATCGAAAACCTTCCGAATGAAACAGAAGAAGAAAATCCAGATATCATCAAATTTAGCTTGATTGGTCGCCCAAATGTTGGGAAATCAAGCTTGATCAATGCGATCCTTGGAGAAGACCGCGTTATCGCAAGCCCTGTTGCTGGAACCACACGGGATGCCATCGATACCCATTTTACCGATGCAGATGGCCAAGAATTTACCATGATCGATACAGCTGGTATGCGCAAATCTGGTAAAATCTATGAAAACACTGAGAAATATTCTGTCATGCGTGCCATGCGTGCCATCGACCGCTCAGATGTGGTTTTGATGGTCATTAATGCCGAAGAAGGGATTCGGGAGTATGACAAGCGGATCGCTGGCTTTGCTCACGAAGCTGGTAAAGGTATGATCATTGTTGTCAACAAATGGGATACCATTGAAAAAGACAACCATACCATGAAGCAGTGGGAAGATGACATTCGCGATCAATTCCAATACCTTTCTTATGCGCCGATTGTCTTTGTCTCTGCCTTAACTAAACAACGCTTGCACAAGTTGCCAGAGATGATCAAACAGATCAGTGAGAGTCAAAATACGCGGATTCCTTCAGCTGTCTTGAACGATGTGATTATGGATGCCATTGCTATCAATCCAACGCCGACAGATAAAGGAAAACGCCTTAAGATCTTCTATGCGACCCAAGTGGCAACCAAGCCACCAACCTTTGTGGTCTTTGTTAACGAAGAAGAACTGATGCACTTCTCTTACCTCCGTTTCTTGGAGAACCAAATTCGGAAAGCTTTTGTCTTTGAAGGCACTCCGATCCATTTGATCGCGCGGAAACGAAAATAGGAAATATGCGAAAAATAACTGTTTTGATGAAATTTTTGCTTACCAGCCTCATCATTGTTTTCTTAACAGCTTGTCAGTCGACGCGTCAAGAAAAGTATCAGGGGTCTTATGGAAATGGTGATGAGACGACTATTCTAACTGTAAAAAACAATGAGATTCTTAAGACGGAGTTCTGGAAAGAACTGCCCGATATTGATGCTTCTGACTCATTGGAATTTAACTCAGCAAAAGATAGTTTGCTTGAAAATTATGGTCATATCAAGGGAATGGACTATACTGTTGAAAAGTCCAAGTCAGGCCATTTGCAGATCCATATAGTGACAGATTTTTCAAAATTGGACCTAAAAACTTGGAACAAAGTTTTTAAGTCCAATAAGAAAATGAAGGACTTAACTGACTATATTAAAACGAAAAAAACGATAGAAGAAAATGGGATGGTCAAGGTTCAGTAAAGTTCGAACATGATTGAAACATAAGTAAAAAGGACTCTTTGTCAACTGCAAGAGACAAGAAGGGTCCTTTTTTATATAAACATCTGAAAGATTAACTAAGTAGAAGAAAAAGTCTAATGACTTTAAATGGGTTGAAAAGGAAGTGAAATGATGTCAAGTACAGAATTACTACTGTTTGTTTCTTTGTTATGCTTATGGGCACTGGTGCGTGTCATGAGAAAATTTTTAAAGAATTCGTTGATCTTTTGGGGGATGGCTATCCTTTATGGCGCCTCACTCATTCTAATTATTTGGGAATGGGTGATCATGACATCATCGATGACATTTTATGGAGAGATTGTCCAAGAAAGTTATTACTCTCTATTGGTAAAAGGGTTAGCTGTTTTTGGGATATTTTGGTCTTTCACCAAATTTTTGTGCTTGGGAACATTGTACATGATGATTGGAAACGCCTTAATAAAAGGGAATTCGCAAGATCAAGGAAATGACTAATGGAAAATCTATAGACGTAGAGCATAAAAAAGCAGATAAGTTATGTTATAGTCTAATTAGGTGGTAGGACATCGAGCACCCATTGGTGCGCGGTAGCCTACCGCTTTTGAAGAGAAAAAAGCACCGTGTGAGGGTGATAGATCTTGCCTGCTGAACTCGTGAATGGATTGCCCCCTTGAGGGGTATTTTTTTGTGAACTTTTTAGGAACTTTAAGGACTGTTTAAGTGGGGATCATTGAATAGTAAATAGCCCGAAAACGTCTATTTTAATAAGTTTGATCGAATAAATTTTAACTATACTTTGAAATATGGTATAATAAAGGGATTAATCTAAGGTGGTAAACATGGCAAAATTAATTCCTGGGAAGGTTCGTTCACAAGGGAGCCTTCTCTATGAAGCTGGGAAAGTTTCCCTTCAGGAAGTAAAAGAAAAATACCTGTATTTTCGGGTGGAAGAAGAAAGCTTGCGGTACAGTTTAGACGACGATGCTGTTTTTTGTAGCTGTGCTTTCTTTCAAAAGAAAAAATTCTGTACGCATCTGGCAGCTGTAGAAGCTTTCTTGAAGAATGATGACAGTGGGAAAGCAGCTCTTGCAAGTCTTGAAGAAGACGCCACGGCGACTGAAGAAACGCAGGAGAAGGTTTCTTTTGGAAGTTTGTTTTTAGACCAGGTCCTTCCAAAAATCGAAAAAAAAGAAACACGCTATGTCTTATCGGCAGTTGGGCAGGAGGATGAATACTCTGGTCAATTCTTGTGGACCCTTCGCATTCGTCGCTTGCCAGACGAGCGTTCTTATGTGATCAGAGATGTGCTAGCTTTTTTGCAGACCCTTCAGAAAGAAGGCCACTTTGCAATTGGCAAAAGTTACTATGAACCCATTTCTTACTTAGAATTTGATGGGCCTAGTCAGGATGTGATCAATTTCCTACAAGGCTTGGTCACAGATAGTGGCTCGAAAGAGCAAGATTTCTTTCCCAATGCTGGGCGCCATCTTTATTTTCCACCGACTCTCTTTGAAGAAGCTGTAGAATTACTAATGAATTTGGATTCCTTCCTCTTGCAATACAGCATGTATGATTTTTCTGAAGTCTATTTTCAGGATGTCCATGGGGAGGAAGATCTCTTTCATTTTCAGGTGGAAGACCATGGTGATTTTTACGAATTGATCATTACCGAGCCACAAGTGAAGGTTGTCGAGTCTGCTGTTTACCTGTTTCGAAATGGTGTCTTCTATCACCTGACGCCCCAACAGCGAACCCTATGGAAGGCTATCCAAGATCTTCCAATGGATCAGGATCGCAAAAAACGCCTGCATTTTGATCCAACGGATCAGACCAAACTTTCCTATAGTTTAAAAGAGTTCAAAAAACTGGGGGAAATAACCGCACCGACCAGCTTTTTAATCCACGATTTCACTCCGGAATTTCATTTTGATCTAGCACAGGACCAGACTGTTTTACTGGATGTTGTCTTTCAATACCAGGATCGTGTGGTGACCACGCGTGAGGAACTCCTCAATCTTCCTTATTCCAGTGATTTCGATAAGGAGCAAGAAGTCTTTTCAACCATGCTAGCAGCAGGTTTTACAGACGACTTTTCTTCCCAAAGAAGTCCTTTATCAAGTGAGCAAATCTATCCATTCTTTCACCAACAGATCCCGACTTTTGAAGCCTTAGGAGAGGTTACCCTCTCTGATAGCCTTTTAGATCTTTATCAAGTGGAGCGTCCAAAAATTGATGTTAAAACCAATGGCAGTCTACTGGAGATCGGTTTTGACTTTGAAAGTGTGGATCCAGCCGAAGTGGACCAGGTCCTCAAAGCTCTAGTAGGGCAAAAAGACTATTTTGTCAGCCATACAGGGAAAGTTCTTGTCTTTGATGAAGAAACTAAGAAGATCAGTCGAGCCTTAGCAGATCTGCGGGCGAAAATGAGCAAGGGTGGGAAACTACAAGCCCGCCGGATTGCCGCTTATCAGCTATCTGATTTGTTGGCAGATCAAGACAATGTTCATTTTTCAGAAGACTTTCGAAATTTAGCTCATGATTTGACTCATCCAGAAGACTTCCAACTCCCTCAGATGACAATCCAAGCGACCCTAAGGGATTACCAAGAAACAGGGGTTAAATGGTTCTCCATGTTAAATCATTATGGTTTTGGTGGTATTTTAGCGGATGATATGGGGCTTGGGAAAACCCTGCAGACTATTTCCTTCTTGACCAGTGTCGCAAAAAAAGAAACTAAAATCTTGATTCTAGCTCCATCTAGTCTCATCTACAATTGGAAACAAGAATTTTCAAAATTCGCTCCTCAGATGGAAGTGGTAGTCGTCTATGGTCTCAAGCAGCACCGAGATGAACTCATCGCAACCAATCCACAGGTAGTTATCACTAGTTACGCGTCTTTCCGTCAAGATGTGGAGGAATACCAGAAGAATCAGTATGAGTACTTGATTCTAGATGAAGCCCAGGTCATGAAAAATGCCCAAACCAAGATTGCCCAACATTTACGTGGCTTTGAGGTTCCGCATGTGTTTGCCTTATCTGGGACACCGATTGAAAACCATGTGGGTGAACTCTGGTCTATTTTCCAAATTGTCCTTCCAGGGCTCTTCCCAGCTAAAAGAGAATTTCAAAAATTGAGTCCTGAGACCATTGCGCGCTTTGTCAAACCTTTCGTCATGAGACGGAAAAAAGATGAAGTGCTCCAAGAATTACCGGACTTAATTGAAACAACCTATCACAATGAGTTGGATGAAAGTCAAAAAACGATCTATTTGGCTCAATTAAAACAAATTCAAGATCGGGTTCGAACCTCTAGTGAGGAAGAACTAAATCGGAGCAAGGTGGAAATTCTATCTGGTCTCATGCGCCTTCGTCAAATCTGTGATACCCCCGCCCTCTTTATGGAAGACTATCAGGGAGATAGTGGGAAATTGGAGAGCCTTCGAGATCTTTTAGGTCAAATCAAGGATGGCGAACACCGGGTTTTGATCTTCTCGCAATTTAGGGGCATGCTGGATATCCTAGAGCAGGAAATTGACCAGCTTGGCATGACCTCCTTTAAAATCACGGGTTCCACTCCCGCTAAAGATCGTCAAGAAATGACCAATGCTTTTAATGCAGGTGAGCGCCATGCTTTTCTCATTTCTCTGAAGGCTGGAGGGGTTGGATTGAACCTCACTGGTGCCGATACGGTCATCTTAGTCGATTTGTGGTGGAATCCTGCAGTGGAAGACCAGGCTATTGGACGTGCCCATCGAATGGGACAGGAACAAAATGTTGAAGTTTATCGTATGATTACTCGTGGTACGATCGAAGAAAAAATCCAAGAACTGCAAGCTTCTAAAAGACACTTGGTCTCAACAATTTTAGATGGAACGGAAACACGATCTAGTTTATCGGTTGAGGAAATTCGTGAGATTCTTGGAATTCAATCAGAATAGCTTGAAAAATTCTGTGAATAGTTTATAATTAAAGGAGTGTCGAAAGGAAGAAAGCATGACAGAAAAATATTTTCCTCAAGTAGGGGATAATGAGTTGATGTTAACAGAGATGCCCCACATGAACCTGTATGATGATACAGACTTGATTAGTAACATTACAGGCGATTATGTAGATAAAAATTATTTGGAATGGCAACCAATTGCTGAAAATACCAAACCCAAGCATCCCTATCATCAACCATTAGAAGAGCCCCTACCAAAAAGACGGCCAGTAAGAAAACCTGATTTTAAAGAACCGATTGATAAAAAAAATCCTGCCAATCGTTATGCAGAGGAAGCTAGAGAGCGTGCGCGTGAAGATTTGAAAAAGAAACGTACAGCTCCCTACCTGACTACAGAGCCAGTGGCTACCACAAGTAAGCGGAAAAAACCGTTTATTTCAGAACGAAAACCTGGCCAGCCAACAGCACCTTTCCAAAAGGAAAACCCGGGCGAATTGTTGAAATATAGCAAACGCTTGCGTCAGGATCAGTTGATCCTTGCTGAGTTCGAATCTGCAGAAGAACCAGAAGTGGCAGAACCTACTGAAAAGAAAAACAATTATGATTTCTTAAAGACCAGCCAAATATACAATAAAGATCAGCACAAGTTGAAACCACAGCCGATCAAGCAAGAATTGGATTTAACCCATCTAGATCAAGAATAAGGAGAAAACATGTCTAATACATACCATTTTATTGGAATTAAAGGAGCAGGGATGAGTGCTTTAGCCCTCATGCTTCACCAAATGGGACATACGGTTCAAGGGTCAGATGTTGAGAAGTATTACTTTACGCAACGTGGCTTGGAACAAGCAGGAATTCAAATTTATCCATTTGATGTGAAAAATTTGGAAGGCGACAAGATCCTCATTGCCGGGAATGCTTTCCGTCCAGATAACAATGTGGAAATCGCTTATGCCGATGAGCATGGCCTAACCTATAAACGCTACCATGAATTCCTTGGTGAATTTATGCGTGACTTTGTCAGTATGGGGGTTGCCGGAGCACACGGAAAAACCTCAACAACAGGGATGCTTTCGCACGTCTTATCAAATATTACTGATACCAGTTATTTGATTGGTGACGGGACAGGTCGTGGCTCTGCAGCAGCCAAATACTTTGTATTTGAATCAGATGAGTATGAACGCCACTTTATGCCTTACCATCCTGAATACAGCATCATCACCAATATTGACTTCGACCATCCAGACTATTTCACGAGCTTGGAAGATGTCTTTAATGCCTTTAATGATTATGCCAAACAAATCAGTAAAGGACTCTTCATCTACGGAGAAGACAAAGAATTGCGTCGGATTACCTCATCAGCGCCAATTTATTACTATGGTTTTGATAAGGAGACGAACGATTTTGTGGCAAGCAACTTGCTTCGCTCAACGACAGGTTCAACCTTCAACGTTCATTTCCGTGGAGAAGATTTGGGGCAGTTCCATATCCCAACATTTGGTCGTCACAACATCATGAATGCCACAGCAGTCATTGGTTTGCTCTACATTGCAGGATTTGACTTAGATTTAGTCCGCGAGCATTTGAAGACCTTTGCTGGCGTGAAACGTCGCTTCACTGAAAAAGTAGTCAATGGAACAGTGATCATCGATGACTTTGCGCACCATCCAACGGAAATTATTGCAACCTTGGATGCAGCCCGTCAAAAATACCCAAGTAAAGAGATTGTGGCTATTTTCCAACCACATACCTTTACACGGACCATTGCCTTGTTGGATGAATTTGCTGAAGCCTTGAATCAAGCAGATGCTGTTTACTTGGCACAGATCTATGGTTCCGCACGGGAAGTCGATCACGGCGATGTGAAAGTTGAAGATTTGGAAGCAAAAATTGTCAAACGTTCAGCGATTATTACAGCTGAGAATGTTTCTCCTCTTCTTGACCATGACAATGCGGTCTATGTCTTTATGGGAGCAGGAGATATTCAAACCTATGAATACTCATTTGAGCGTTTATTATCTAGTTTGACACATAGTGTACAATAAGAGATGATTGAGTCTGGAGTCGATTGGTTCCAGACTCAAATTTATCTGTCCACTGAAGGAGTATGAGATGAGGAAAGCAGGATGATGATTCGATCAATCACCCCAGCTGATCAAGAACAGCTGGGCTTGCTAGAAGAAGAACTTCATGACAATGAAGGAAAGGAGCACAGGGCCACTCTTGAGGAAGCGCTAGGTTCGAAAGAAGCCATTTCTCTACTAGCAGAGCAGGAGGGGGATGCTGTGGCCTACTTGTTGGCGACAGAAGACCAGCCTTTAAAAGGAGAACTAATTGTATTGCGATTAGCAGTGAGACCAGCCTTTCAAGGTCAAGGCTATGGTTCTATTTTGATCGCTGCTTTAAAGGATCTAGCTGTTCAAAAGGAAAAGAAAGCCATTTGGATAGATTGCCCAGAAGACTTACTATCTTATTTTTCCCAGCAAGGATTTCGAGATGAAGCTGAGTCTGATAGAGGTGTCCAAATGGTTTGGGAACGATAGAAGGAGTAAATGATGAAAGAAAAGATTCACATTAGACGGGCAGAGCTGCAGGATTTGGATGCCATCGAGCGCATTGAGCTTGAGAATTTTTCAGAAGAAGAAGCGATTGCGCGTGAGATTTTAAAAGATCACATCGAAAAGATTCAAACGACATTTCTTGTAGCAGAGTGCCAAGGTCAGATTTTAGGGTATTTAGAAGGACCTGTTAGACCGGAGCGCTATTTGATCGATTCCTCCTTTTTAGAGGTTGAAGATCTAAGCCAGTTAGAAAAGGGCTTTATTTCCATTACGAGTCTATCCATTGCCAAAGAAGCCCAAGGACTTGGAGTAGGAACCCTTTTGCTTGAAGCCATGAAAGAAATTGCGATTAAGGAGGACCGTCAAGGGATCAATTTGACCTGTCATGATTATTTGATTCCTTATTACGAAAAGCAAGGATTTACCAATGAAGATCTTTCAGAATCCCAATATGCGGGTGAAGTTTGGTACAATCTGGTCTGGGAAAACGAAAACCTTGATTAAATAGGTATTTTGAAGAAGAAGGGCGATTTGTATTGCTTTTCTAAATCTTTTAAGATATAATATTAAGGATTATGATGAGGGAGGTCAATTATTTGACTGATAAATCACAAGACAGTGAGAAGTTATTAAGCTTCAAAGAGCAGATCCTCAGAGACTTAGAAGAGGCCAATGAGCAACTTCTAAAGATCGAAAAAGAGTATGATCTACCTGATAGAAGCATTGAAACCCCTTCTTCACTGAAAGAGGAGGAAGAAGCAACACCACCTCCAAAAGTAGAAGAATCTGCGTTGGCTCCCAAAGAAGAACCAGTGGAGCCAGTAAAGGCGACTCCTGCTGTGGAAGAAAAGAGTGAGCTTACAAAGCCTGCTAAAAAAGAACCAAGTCAGGAACCGGTAGAGGAAAGCTTATCGCGCTCTTCTCGTAACCAGCGCCAACAAAAACAAAAGAAACAAAATAAAATCGCTAAACGAATTGTGCGGACAGTGGTCAGCCTTTTGCTGATTGTGATCGTGGCTACAGGGATCTTTGCTGTGACCTATATCCATTCAGCTGTCAAGCCGATGGATAAAAATGCAACAGAATTCGTAACGGTTGAGATTCCAGCAGGTTCAAGTAATCGTGAGATTGGCGCGATCCTTGAGAAAAAAGGACTCGTGAAAAATGGTCAGTTCTTTAACTACTATACCAAGTTCAAGAACTATAGCAATTTCAAATCTGGTTACTTCAATTTGCAAAAGAGCATGGATCTAGAAACCATCATCCAAAAACTGCAAGAAGAGGGTACCAAAACTCCTCAGGCTCCAGTTCTTGGAAAGGTCACGATTCCAGAAGGCTATACGATCGATCAGATTGCGACGGCTATCACTACCGATGTCTCCACCAAGAAGGCAGGCAAGACTCCATTCAAGAAAGAAGATTTCTTGAAGGCTGTCCAAGACGATGCCTTTATTGAGAAGATGGTGGCCAAATATCCTAAGCTATTGGCGAATCTGCCAAGTAAGGATTCTGGTGTTCGCTACCGTTTAGAAGGTTATCTCTTCCCAGCTACTTATAACTATGGGAAAGATACCACAGTGAAAGAGATGATCGATCAGATGCTGGCGGCAATGGATCAAAACTTAAGCCCATACTATGAAACACTTGAGAGCAAGAACATCAATGTAAACGAAGTATTGACTCTTGCTTCCTTGGTTGAAAAAGAAGGGGCGACGGATCAGGACCGCAAAGATATCGCGAGTGTCTTCTATAACCGTTTGAACCAAGATATGCCTTTGCAAAGTAATATTGCAATTCTTTATGCCGAAGGGAAACTTGGTCAAAAGACGACCTTAAAAGAAGATGCAACGATCGATACAGAGCTGGATTCACCTTATAATATTTATAAGAATACCGGCTTGATGCCTGGCCCAGTGGATAACCCTGGAGTATCAGCGATCGAAGCGGCGGTGAACCCAAGTAAGACCGATTACTTGTATTTTGTCGCAAATGTCGAAAATGGTGAAGTTTTCTTCGCTAAGACATACGAAGAACACAATAAAAATGTTGAAGAACACGTCAATAGTAAATTGACACAAGCAAGTTCAAACTAGAAAAAGCATGTGGCGCGTCCACAGCTTTTTCATTCAAATAATAGAAAGAGAAGAATAATGGCAGAAAAAACATACCCAATGACCCTAGCAGAAAAAGAAAAATTGGAACAAGAATTAGAAGAATTGAAATTGGTCCGTCGACCTGAAGTGGTAGAACGGATCAAGATCGCTCGTTCATATGGTGACCTCTCAGAAAACTCTGAGTACGAAGCAGCAAAAGATGAACAAGCTTTTGTGGAAGGTCAAATCTCTAGCTTGGAAACAAAAATCCGTTATGCGGAAATCGTCGATAGTGACGCTGTTGCAGTAGACGAAGTAGCGATTGGAAAAACCGTTACAGTTCAAGAAGTTGGCGAAACAGATGAAGAAGTATACAGCATCGTTGGTTCAGCAGGGGCAGATGCCTTTGCAGGAAAGATTTCTAACGAAAGCCCAATCGGTCACGCTTTGATTGGTAAGAAGACAGGTGACGTTGTCACTGTTGAGACACCAGCTGGAAGCTACCAAGTGAAAATTTTGAACGTAGAAAAAACAGCGTAACTATAAAACGCAAGCCCTCCAAGAGGGCTTGTTTTTTTGTGCTCTTAATCTTTTTGTGAGAGTGAAAATTCTTTGCTGCCTGAACGATATCAAAAAAAGCACTTGAACCTTGGGTTCAAGTGCTACTGTATACCGCTAGAATTAGTAGTTTGTACTACTTTCTATTGCGTTGTTTTCCTGCATTGCGGTTGTTTTTTGGTTTGTGTTGGATTTGTGTCGTTGCAGTAGGTGTGACATCTTTTTTCACGCGGTGACTAGTCGCTTTTGGAGGATTGTTTTTGTATTCCTCAGCGACGCGCTTGCGAAGATTTGGACGAATCAAGTAGTTGATGACAAATTGTTGGATAATTTGGATCACCCCACCGACTACCCAGTAAAGAGTCACTCCGGCTGAAGAGATCAATGAGAAGACACCGATCATAATCGGACTCATCAGTGATGCTTTGCGCATGCTTTCCTTTTGGGTTTCATCTTCAATTCCATGAAGAGAGAGCATACTTTGGATATAGTAAAGAACTGCTACGATTGCTGTCAAGAGCAAGCTTGGTTTGCCGAGAGCAATGCCAAGGAAGCTACTATCTGCTACCCCTTTGGTGTGTTGAGCTGCAAAGAAGAGAGCTGAGAAGAATGGCATTTGGATCAAGAGTGGCAAACACCCAACTCCACCAAACATGCTAACTCCATTTTCACGTTGAGCAGCCATTAATTCCTGTTGCGCCAATAGCTTTTCTTCTTGTGTGCTAGCGTTCTTCATGCGCTCTTGGATTGGCCCAAGGATAGGTTTTAAGTAGTTCATCTTTTCAGATTGGTAGGTTGCCTTCCATGATTGGTACAAACCAAGTGGCAAGATGATTAACCGCACGATCAAGGTGACGATAATAATCCCGATCCCAAAGCCCAAGCCAAGGTTGTTGGCAAAGAATTTGATGGCTTCGCCCATTGGACGGCCAAGAAGATTCCAGATCAGTCCAGTCGGATTTCCAGTTTTCCGATCGACACTCACGCATCCTGACAAGAAGACAAGCGAAGCTAGTCCCATCGATGCAAGTAATGCAAGTTTATTTTTTTTCACAAATAGTTCCTTCTTTTTTTTAATGTTACCTTTCTATTCTACTGTTTTTTTTGAAAATACACAATAGTTCTCTAGTCTTAATTTGCAATTTTAAAGTCTGTATAGTTTTCAAAGTTTGCGAGCGTAACATCTAAATAAGTCACATGTGCAAAAGGTGTAGGACCTTTGCGAATTTCTTGAATGAATTTAGCCATTTGGCTACTAGACTCTGCCTGGGCCAGAATGCCAACCGTTCCGTCGTCGTTATTCCAGACACGGCCAGTGATCCCACCGATCTCTAAAGCAAGACTGTACACTCCCCAGCGAAAGCCAACCCCTTGAACCCGTCCTTGGGCAATCATTTTTACCTTTTGCATGTACGACCTCCTTGACTCGAAGAAATCTATCTGAGGCATGATTTCTTCTTTTTCTTTGTGCTATAATAGTTCTATGAATATTATAACGTCTAAATCCAATAATGTAATCAAAAATGCTAAAAAATTACATCAAAAAAAATACCGGACAGATTCTTATCTCATTGAAGGCTGGCATCTGTTTGAAGAGGCAGTAGAAAATCAAGCGAAGATTCAACAGGTCTTTGTTTTAGAAGCCTATTTAGACCGGGTAGAGGACATCCAAAAAGTCACCGTCGTGACTCCGGAGATCTTAAGTCTCTTAGCAGATTCGAAGACTCCGCAAGGGATTGTCGCAGAGATTCTTCTAAAGCAGCCAGAGCTTCCGGATCAGCTACAAGGGCGATTCCTCTATTTGGAGGATGTACAGGATCCTGGCAATGTTGGGACTATGATTCGAACAGCAGATGCAGCAGGTTTTGATGGCGTCATGCTTTCGAAGGCCTCCGCTGATCTATACAGTCTCAAGACCCTTCGATCCATGCAGGGCAGTCATTTCCATATTCCTATCTGGAAACTGGATCGAGAAGAACTATTGGAGCGAGCTGCACACTCTCATCTAGCAGTTCTCGCAACGACGCTTTCAGAAGCTTCCATTGACTACCGTCAGCTTCCTCAGACCGATCAGTTTATCCTGGTTATGGGGAATGAAGGAAATGGCATCAGCCAGGAAATGGCGGCACAAGCAGACCAGTTGGTTCATATTCCCATGCCAGGTCGGGCCGAGAGTTTGAATGTTGCAGTGGCAGCAGGAATTTTGATGTTTTCTTTAAGGGAATTTTGAGAAAAAATAGTATACTTAAACTGTAAGAAGTTGATGGATGTTTTATTGGGAGAGCCTATCAAGGAAAGGTGGTTATCTTATGCAATATCATCGTGACAAAGAATACATGACCTATGTGGGACATTTGATCCAGCATCCGAAGGTTCAAAAATTAGCCGACATTCCCCACCATATTCATTCCAATCGTTTGGAGCATTCCATTCATGTTAGCTATACCAGTTATAAACTGGCTAAAAAATTTGGTTGGGATGCCAAAAGTACGGCTCGGGGTGGCCTCTTGCATGACCTCTTTTACTATGATTGGCGCGAGACCAAGTTTACCAAGAGTCACGCCTGGATCCATCCCCGCATTGCCGTGAGAAATGCGCGAAAGATCATAGATCTCAATGCCAAGGAAGAAGACATTATTATTAAACACATGTGGGGAGCTACCCTTGCCCCGCCTCGCTACAAAGAATCCTTCGTAGTGACGATGGTGGATAAATACTGGGCTGTTAAGGAAGCTTCAGAACCTTGGCGTAAAAAGATGGCCAAAAGGAGATTTTTTCATCGAAAAATGTTAAAATCGTAGTAAACAAATTTGAAAGGAACTTGTTTATATGTATAATGATTCAGTAATCCAAGAACAAAGTGGATTGAATGCTTTTTATAACAAAATCTACTCATTAGTTGGGATCGGTGTAGGGATTTCAGCCCTTGTGTCTGGTCTGATGATGACGGTCTTTCAAGACTTCTTCGTTCAAATCTTGACAACAGCACCAATGGTTTACTACGCAGCAGTTGTTGTAGAATTGATCTTGGTCTTTGTTGCCAGTGGGAAGGCTGTTAAAAATAGCCCGTCTGCTCTTCCGATCTTCTTGATCTACTCAGCTTTGAATGGCTTTACCTTGAGCTTTATCATTGCTCGCTACATGCAAGCGACGGTTTATAAGGCTTTCTTGGTCAGTGCCTTGATGTTTATTGTCATGGGTGCTATCGGACGCGTCGTGAAAAAAGACCTTTCTGGAATGGGACGTGCCTTGATGGGAGTCTTGATCGGTGTGATCATCGCTTCTGTTGTGAACATGTTCTTGAGAAGTTCTGGAATGGACTATATCTTGAGTATTATCTCTGTCTTCCTCTTTGCAGGATTGACAGCTTGGGATAACCAAAAGATTCGCTATGTCTATGATCAAACAAATGGTCAACCTGCGACAGGCTGGGCAGTAGCGATGGCTTTGGAACTTTATCTTGACTTTATCAACCTCTTTATCAGCCTTCTTCGTATCTTCGGAAGAAACGACTAATCAAAGAGAGATTGAGCTGGGGCAGTTGCCTCGGCTTTTTTTGTCTTCCGACTTGTGCTATACTAATAGTGACTAAAGAATAGAAATGAGCGCTTATGAAAACACCTTTTGTAACCCGTGAACAATTAGAAAGTCTGACCCAAGAATTTCCTACCCCTTTCCATCTCTATGATGAAGCAGGAATTCGTGAAACGGCTCGTGCCCTCCATCAGGCTTTTGCTTGGAATGAAGGATTTAAGGAATACTTTGCCATCAAAGCAACTCCTAACCCATCGATCCTAAAAATTTTGCAAGAAGAGGGCTGTGGTGTCGACACTGCCAGCTACGTGGAATTATTAATGGCGGATAAGCTGGGCTTTAGTGGAGAAGAGATCATGTTTTCTTCTAACAACACGCCAGCTGATGAATTTGTCTATGCTAGAGAATTAGGGGCAACTATCAATCTGGACGCCTATGAAGACATTGCTTTCTTGAAGTCTGTGACCAGCATCCCCAAGGTTATTTCTTGCCGCTATAATCCTGGTGGAGTTTTTGAACTGGGAACCGATATTATGGACAATCCTGAAGAAGCTAAGTTTGGCATGACCAAGGAGCAATTGATCCAAGCCTTTATCGAGTTGAAAAAACTAGGTGTGGAAGAGTTTGGCATTCACGCTTTATTGGCTTCTAATACAGTATCCAACGACTACTATCCAGAGTTGGCGCGTCAACTTTTTGAATTGGCAGTGGAAGGCGTCGAGAAAACAGGTGTTCACTTGGGCTTCATCAATCTTTCTGGTGGGGTTGGGGTCAATTACAAACCAGAGCAAGAGCCAAATGATATTGCCATTATTGGGGAGGGCGTACATCGCGTTTTTGATGCGATTCTTAAACCGGCAGGACTTGGTCATGTGAAAATCTATACCGAGCTTGGTCGCTTTATGCTGGCTTCACACGGCCTCTTGGTAACCAGAGTGACGCATAAAAAGAAAACCTACCGGACCTATGTGGGTGTCGATGCTTCAGCTGTGAATCTTCTTAGACCGGCTATGTACGGTGCTTATCACCATATTACCAATATGGATCGTCCAGATGGACCAACTGAAGTGGTTGATGTCGTGGGAAGTCTCTGTGAAAATAACGATAAATTTGCCAAACAACGAGAACTACCAGTGACGGAGATTGGAGATTTGCTCGTGATCCATGACACTGGAGCCCATGGCTTTTCAATGGGGTACCAGTACAATGCCAAGTTGCGTTCGGCAGAAGTTTTGCTTCAAGAAGATGGGCATGCCCGTTTGATTCGTCGAGCAGAAAAACCAGAAGATTATCTTGCGACACTCTACGGCTTTGACATTGAAAAATAAGCGATTGTCTGATATAATGATAGTTATGTAAAAATAATGGATCGGAGAAAATTGTATGAATCTCTTTTTAGGAATTTTGTTGATTATTTTAGCTTTCTTTGGTGGGATGATTGCAGGAATGTTCTTGCTTCGTCGTCAATTTGAAAAAGAATTTGCATCAAACCCACGTTTGAATGTTGAAGCAGTTCGTACGCTTTTAGGAGCGAGCGGCCAACGCCCAAGCGAAGCAAAAGTTCAACAAGTCTATCGCCAAATTGTGAACCAACAAAAATCAGCAATGGCGAAAAACAAGAAAAAATAAGAGTGGGGCAATCTCACGATAATAAATGAGAGGGGCTTGGAGGAATTTCTTAGTCCCTCCTTTTGGAAGGAAGAGATATGGATAACCGACCGATTGGTTTTTTAGATTCTGGAGTAGGGGGCCTGACTGTTGTCCGCGAATTGCTCCGTCAGCTTCCTCACGAAGATGTCGTCTATATTGGAGATTCAGCGCGTGCACCTTATGGTCCTAGGCCAGCAGACCAAATTCGCGAGTATACTTGGCAGATGGTGAACTTCCTTCTGACCAAAAATGTCAAGATGATTGTCTTAGCCTGTAATACAGCGACGGCGGTTGTTTGGGAAGAAGTCAAGGAGAAACTTGATATTCCCGTTTTAGGAGTGATTTTGCCCGGAGCTTCTGCAGCCATTAAATCGACGACCCATCAAAAAATTGGGGTCATTGGGACACCAATGACGGTTTCTTCTGGAATTTATAAAGAGAAGATTCAAAGTCTGGCACCAGACATGGAAGTCAGCAGTTTAGCTTGTCCCAAGTTTGTTCCTCTAGTGGAATCAAACGAGTTGGCATCCAGTGTGACCAAAAAGGTAGTTTACGAAACCCTAAAACCACTAGTTGGAAAGGTTGATACCTTAGTCTTGGGATGCACCCATTATCCCCTTTTAAAACCGATCATTCAAAATGTGATGGGACCGGATGTTAAATTGATTGATAGTGGGGCAGAGTGTGTTCGGGATATTTCCGTTTTATTAAACTATTTTGAGCTCAATAAGAGTCGCGAACTCTTAGAGCAGACCCACCGCTTTTATACCACTGCAAATGCCAATAGCTTTGCAGCGATTGCCGAAAAATGGCTAGAACGTTCAGTGAATGTGGAGCATGTAAATTTATGAGTGACAAACTATTTGAATACAAAGATCCCCAAGATTGGTATATTGCCCAATGGGGAGAAGATGCAGACTACAACCAATTTAGTCAAGTGCCTGCGGAAGCTTCCACTCTGTTAGATCAGCTGGAACTTCTCTTTGCCAAGGATCCTGAAGGATTCCCTCTCAATCTATCGGTGATGCGCTATGGTTCAGCCTTTCGTTTTCTGACCTTTTTGACCGAAATCTTGAATGAAGTCAAGGGAAGAGCTTTTGAAATCGTACAGCGTCAAGGAGCCTTGCTCTTGGTTGAAAAAGGGAAATTGCTCTATTTGCATTTGCCAAGTGACGGGGTGGATTTGGAAGCCTTCTTGGGTCAAGACAAGGTCAAAGATACGATTCTCATTGCGACTCGAAATGAGGGAAAAACCAAAGAATTCCGTAATATGTTTGAAAAGCTGGGCTTTGAAGTGGAAAATCTCAATCAATACCCAGAGCTTCCAGAAGTCGAAGAGACAGGTCTGACCTTTGAAGAGAATGCCCGCCTAAAAGCTGAAACGATTGCAGAGCTAACTGGGAAAACAGTCTTAGCGGATGATTCAGGTTTGAAGGTAGATATCTTGGGAGGCTTACCAGGAGTTTGGTCAGCTCGTTTTGCGGGAGTCGGTGCGACAGATGCGGAAAACAATGCGAAATTGTTGCACGAATTGGCCATGGTCTTTGATTTGAAAGATCGTTCAGCTCAGTTCCATACGACCTTGGTGGTTGCAAGACCAGGCAAGGAAAGCCTAGTGGTGGAAGCAGATTGGCCAGGATATATTAATTTTGAGCCCAAAGGGGAACACGGTTTTGGCTATGACCCTCTCTTCTTAGTTGGGGAAACCGGCCGTGCTGCTGCTGAATTAACGCTAGAAGAAAAAAATACACAATCACATCGTGCTTTAGCTGTTAAAAAGTTATTGGAGGTATTTCCATCATGGCAAAGCAAACAATCATCGTTATGAGTGACTCGCATGGAGACCGCTCCATTGTTGAAGCTATTAAAGAAAAATACCTAGGCCAGGTCGATGGGATCTTTCACAATGGGGATTCTGAACTAAAAAGTGATGATCCTGTCTGGGAAGGGATCCATGTTGTCCAAGGAAATATGGATTTTTATGATGGCTATCCGGAACGCTTGGTGACCCAACTAGGGCCAACACGGATCATCCAGACCCACGGACATCTTTTCCAGATCAATTTTAGTTTTCAAAAATTGGATTTGTGGGCCCAAGAGGAGGAAGCAGATATCTGTCTATACGGCCACCTTCATATCCCAGATGCTTGGAAGGAAGGAAGAACCCTCTTTGTGAATCCTGGATCCGTTAGCCAACCTCGTGGTCTGATTCGCGAGTGTTTGTATGCCAAGATAGAGATTACCGATTCGAACTTCAAGGTAGAGTATTATACGCGAGATCATGAATTGTACCCTGAATTGACAAAGGAGTTTAGCAGATGATAGCAAAGGAATTTGAACGTTTCTTGCTGGAGCAGGAAGAGACGTTCTTAACTCCTGCCAAAAATTTAGCGGTCTTGATTGATACCCACAATGTAGACCATGCGGTTTTGCTGTTGAGCCAGATTAGCTATAGTCGCATCCCGGTAGTGACGGATGAACGCAAGTTTGTGGGGACGATCTCCCTAACGGATATTCTATCTTATCAATTGAAACACGATATTCCTGAGGAGACTTTTGCTTCGATGGATATCGTAGACGTTGCAAAGAAGGAGGTCGGGGTCATCGGCTTAGACTTCAATTTGACAGAAGTCCTTCACAAGTTGGTGGATGACTCCTTCTTATCAGTGGTGGATGAAGAAGGTTATTTCCAAGGGATTATTACGCGGAAATCGATCCTCAAAGCCATCAATTCGCTAATGCATAATTTTTCAAATGAATACGAGATGATTCCAAAATGAAAGAATTTATTGCAAGTTTTATTGATCAAAAAGAACTAAGTGAAAATTCTCAGTCAGCCTATTTCTATGATTTGGACCAATTTGTTGAATCAATTCATGGAAAAGTGACACCGACGAATTTGAGAATTTACCAAGCTTCGATTAAAGATTTTAAACCGGCGGTTCAAAAACGAAAATTATCCGCTGTTAACCAATTTTTATATTATTTGTATCAAGAACGCTTTATTTCTGAATACCATCGTTTGGTCTTGCCTAAAATTCAACCGGCCAAGACCCATGATCGTGAATTGTTGGATCTGACCCATTTTTGGGAAGAATCAACTAACCCACAGGGACGCTTGATGGCCTTGTTGATTCTGGAGATGGGCTTATTGCCAAGTGAGATCCTCCAAGTCAAGGTAGAAGATATTCAGCTGGACTTTCATGTCATTCGAGTGGGCAAAGATGGCCAAAAACGGGTTTTAAAAGTTCCAGAGCCTTTACTAGATGAGTTGCAACTCTTCCTCGATGGTGTCTATCTCTTTGATAATAAAGGAAAATCATACTCTCGTCAGTGGGGATTCCGACAATTAGAAGCCTTCTTGATCGAAAAAGGCAACCAAGACCTTTCGGCACAATCGATTCGTGAGCAGTATATTTTGAAACAACGTGAACTCGGTGTGGATCTCTTTAGTATTGCACGTGAATTGGGCCTAAAAACCATGGTGACATTAGAAAAATATAAATAATGGATATTAAAATTAAAGATTTTGAAGGGCCTTTGGACCTCTTGCTCCACTTGGTCTCTAAATACCAGATGGATATCTATGAGGTCCCCTTGATTGAGGTGATCGAACAGTATCTGGCTTATCTGGCGACTCTCCAGGCTATGAAATTAGAGGTAGCAGGGGAATACATGCTGATGGCTAGTCAACTAACCCTGATCAAGAGTCGTAGACTTCTTCCTAAGGTCGCAGAGGAGATGGATGAAGCAGAGGATCTCGAGCAGGACCTCCTTTCTCAATTGGAAGAGTACCGTACTTACAAGCAATTAGGAGAGTTGATGGCCTCGCAGCACGAGGAGCGCGCCCTCTATTATTCGAAACCGAAGATGGAATTGGTCTATGACGATACCGAATTACTTCATGATCGCACCACGGTGGATCTCTTCTTGGCTTTCTCAAAACTATTGACCAAGAAAAAGGAAGAATTCCGTCAGAACCATACAACCATTGTCAAGGATGAATACAAGATTGAGGATCTGATGGACCAGCTGCGTCACCGATTCCACGATCGCTCACAAGTTCTCTTGCAGGACTTGTTTCTAGAAGCAGCGGATCTCCAAGAGATCATTACCCTATTTCTTGCAACCCTTGAATTAATCAAGATTCAAGAGGTCACAGTGGTACAGGATACGGCTTTTGGAGAAATTTACTTAAATAGGATTGAACATGAGCAAATTAGCTGAAATTGAAGCACTCTTATTTGTAGCGGGTGAAGAAGGAATTACTGCCAGACAAATCGCAGATCTTCTCTCTTTACCCCTAACAGGTGTGGTGCAAAGTTTAGAAAAATTGGCCCAAAAATACCAGGAGGACACAGATACCAGTCTGTGTTTGATGGAGACAGCTTCCCGTTATAAATTGGTGACAAAGGCAGACTACGCTTCGGTTTTACGAGACTATTCTAGAACGCCTATGAACCAAAGTTTGTCTCGGGCTGCCCTTGAAACCTTGTCAATCATTGCATATAAGCAACCGATCACCCGCGTGGAGGTCGATGATATTCGAGGCGTTAATTCCAGTGGTGCCATTACCAAACTACTGTCATTTGATCTGATCCGCGAAGACGGAAAAAAAGAAGTCCTCGGGCGTCCTAATTTGTATGTCACGACGGAGTATTTTTTGGATTATATGGGGATCAATCATTTGGAGGAATTGCCAAAGGTTGAGGAAGTGGACATCGATCCAGAAGAAGGTCAATTATTTTCAGAGAGAATAGAGGAACTAGATGAGAATTAACAAATATATTGCCCATGCAGGCGTGGCTAGTCGTCGCAAGGCCGAAGAACTGATCAAGCAAGGCTTGGTGACGGTCAATGGCCAAGTCGTGCGTGAATTAGCGACCATCATTAAAACCGGTGATCAGGTTGAAGTAGAAGGGACTCCAATCTATAACGAAGAAAAGGTCTACTATCTTTTAAATAAGCCACGTGGCGTCATCTCTAGTGTATCGGATGATAAAGGGCGGACAACAGTCGTTGACCTTTTATCTCAAGTACCAGAGCGCATCTACCCAGTAGGACGTTTGGACTGGGATACATCTGGTGTCTTGATTTTGACCAATGATGGTGATTTTACAGATGAGATGATTCACCCGCGAAATGAAATTGATAAGGTCTATGTGGCGCGTGTCAAAGGGATTGCCAATAAGGAAAACTTGCGTCCCTTGACGCGAGGGGTGACCATTGATGGAAAGAAAACCAAGCCAGCAACTTACGAGATTTTAAAAGTGGATGTCGAAAAGAACCGTTCAGTGGTTCAGTTGACCATTCATGAAGGGCGTAACCACCAGGTTAAAAAGATGTTTGAAGCGGTGGGACTTTTAGTGGATAAACTCTCCCGGACCCAGTTTGGAAATTTGGACGTCTCAGGACTACGTCCGGGTGAATACCGTCGCTTGAACAAAAAAGAAATCAGCCAGTTGCACAATCTAGCAGTGACTAAATCTAAAAAAGCATGAAAACAATCCTGATTGCGCTGGTCAGAGGCTATCAAAAATGGATCTCTCCCCTATTTCCGCCTTCTTGTCGCTTTCAACCGACCTGTTCCACTTATATGATCCAAGCGATTGAGCGTTTTGGTGTGAAAGGTGTCTTGATGGGGATTGCAAGGATTCTACGTTGCCATCCTGGAAGCCAGGCGGGACCAGACCCCTTGCCAGACCATTTTAGTCTGAAGCGAAATGAAGAATCAAAATAGGACGATCGCAAATAAACAGAAA
>NZ_JAPVZA010000008.1:0-95811 GCF_041432115.1 Streptococcus sp. 27098_8_12 | reverse complement strand
TCACTAGCAGAGGATTTTCTTATTCATTTAAAAAGAGTTCTGAATTTTTTAAAACCAGTTCACGTACAGAAGCGTATTTTTTTAAGGATTTGAGTTCTTCTGGGTGGGTGATAAAGGTAATCACATAGCCATCACGCCCCATTCGTCCTGTTCGACCAGCACGGTGGGTATAGGTCTCCACATCACGGGGAATATCGTAGTTAATCACACACTCAAGATGTTCAATATCGATTCCACGAGCGACCAAATCGGTGGCAAGCAGGAGGGTTAGCTGATGGTCTTTGAAGCGTTCCAGAATGACCTTGCGGTATTTGACATTGACATCGCTGGCGAGCGACACGGCCTCAACACCACGGTATTGTAGTTTTTCTTCAGCACTACCCAGATCAGATAGACTGTTGAAAAAAGCCAGACCACGAAAATCTTCGACGTAGGCGAGTTTGCGGAGCAATTCGACCTTGTCCCGCTTATCCACTTGCATATAAAAATGTTGGATATTGTCCAAAGAAACTCCATCAACCGTCATGCGAAGAGTATTTTCTTCTAGTTGATTTGGATCGACCTTGGCTGTGGCGCTCATGTAGATATATTGGTGGTCGCGGGGAGCATAGTGGCTGATCTTGTCGACGAAGTGGTACTGAGAATCACTTAGTAATTGGTCGAATTCATCTAAAATGATGGTTTCTACATTCATCATTTTGATCTTTTTCAGCTTGATCAGTTCAAAGATCCGACCAGGCGTCCCAACCAAGATTTCGGGTCCTTTTTTGAGGCGTTCGATTTGCCGTTTTTGACTGGATCCTGAAAGGAAGAGTTGTGTCTGGAGCCCGAGAGGCTCTGCCCATTGTTTGGTGACATCAAAAATTTGTCCTGCTAATTCTGTATTAGGAGCCAAAATCAAGAGTTGTTGGGCCTTCTTGGGTTTGAGTTTGAGCAAGCTCGGAAAGAGGTAGGCGAGTGTCTTACCAGTGCCGGTAGGACTGATCCCGAGGACATTTTCTCCTTCATAGATAGGGGAGAGGATCTGTTCCTGAATTTCAGTGAATGCATCAAATCCGAGTGTTTCTAACTGGTCTTTCCAGCTTTGTGGAAATTGTTCTTTCATTCTTTTTCATCCTTAAATTGTATTCCAGCGCTTTGACGCATCTGGTAGAGGGTTTCATGGACCTGCTCAGCTGTTTGTAACCACTCAAGATAAGCAGACGGCTTTTGATGAGCGATGGCAAGGGCAAAGGCTTCTGCCTCTTCTTGCATTTGGTGTGGGCAGGGCTGGATCGGAAGGTCGATGACTTCCCCAGAATGGCTGATGAAGCTGGCCTGGTTGATGGCTGCTACAGCATTGAGAGTTAGCGTTCCAGTCTTGGTGTAGATTTCAGCAGGTAAATGGCTGGTGATATTTTTCCCTGCCTGAATGGCAACCTGAAAATCTGGATAAATCAAGACACCTTGGCCATAGAGATCAACCGAATTGGGTAATTGCTGAGCGGTGTAGTGGCTTGAGATTGGAGTTCCAAAGAAGCCAATGGCCAGGTAGAGGCAGTAGACTCCCAGATCCATCAAAGCTCCACCTGCATAGACATCTGAGAAAATATTGGGCATCTCACCTGCAAGAAGGGCTGGCAATTTGGAAGAATATTTGGCAAAGGTGAAGTTGGCGCCCAGTATTTCCTGATTAGAGAGGAAGTCTTTAACTACTTGAAATGCTGCTTCTTGGTAATTTCTGGCAGCTTCAAAGAGATAGACCTGGTGCTCCTTAGCGAGCTTGACCAGTTCCTTCCATTCAGAAGGCTTGGTCACAGCCGGTTTTTCAATGATGACATGCTTCTTGGCCAGAATAGCAAGCTTGGCCTGAGCGAAATGAAGAGAATTGGGGCTAGCAATGTAAATCACATCCAGCTCACTGTCTAAGAAGTCGATGAAATCCGTGTAGCAAGAGACCGCCCCATAAGGCTCACAAAACTCTTGAGCTGTCTTCATCTTTCTCGAATACACAGCATGCAAGTGATAGTGGCCTGTCTGATGAGCAGCTGTAATAAATTCATGTGAAATCCAACTCGTACCAATAATTCCCAGCTTTAACATAAGGTGTCCTTCCGTAATCGATTCACTCTATTATACCATGAAAAGGGGGAGGGGACAGTATAAAGTAGAAAATATGCACTGATTATTGTATAATGAAGTGATATGCTTAGAAGGGAAAACAATAGGATTGAGAAATTCAGAATTACTGATCATTATTCCTGCTTATAATGAGAGTGGAAATATTGAAAAAACAATCAAGATGATTGAAGAACATACACCTGAATTTGATTATGTCATTATCAATGATTGTTCTACAGATCATACACTTGAAATTTGTCGCAATAACAACTTTAACGTTATCGATTTACCGATTAATTTAGGAATTGGTGGTGCTGTCCAGACTGGTTATCAATATGCAGTTAAAAATGGCTATCAATATGCTGTTCAAGTGGATGGAGATGGTCAGCATAATCCTGAATTTATCAGAAAGATGCTTCAAGTCCTTCAAGAGAAGAATGTGAACATGGTGATTGGCTCTCGTTTCATTGAAAATCAAGGTTTCCAATCCTCCTTCGCGCGACGGATTGGAATTTCATTTTTTGAAAAATTAATTAAGATTTTAACCGGTCAAAAGGTAACAGATCCAACCTCAGGATTGCGGGTGGCTGATCGAAAAGTGATTGAAGAATTTGCTAAACAATATCCAAGTGATTATCCAGAACCAGAGACGATTGTGTCCCTCTTAACCTCAGGCTATTCCGTTGCAGAAGTACCCGTATTAATGAACGAGCGAGAACACGGAGAATCATCGATTACATTCAGTAAGTCTGTTTACTATATGATCAAAGTGACAATGGCAATGCTATTGGCTAGAATTGGTGGAGGATATAAGAAATAACATGTTAAATATTTGGTTAACCCTTATTGTAATTATTTTTATCGTTTATATTCTACGCCTAGTTGCAAAGAAAGTCGTTGAACTGAGAAATGTCATTTCTTGGCTCATTCTTTGTTTGCTATCGTTGCCAGTCATTTGGTTTCCTAATTTGATTGGACAGGTATCAAAAATGTTAGGAATTCAAGTTCCAAGCAATCTAATCTTTTTCTTAGGCTTCTGTTTACTTGTCTATTTAAACTTCTCTTTGACTCGGATTACCTCAAAACAATCCGTTCAAATTCGACAATTGTCTCAGAAAATTGCATTACAGGTAAAAGAGCATGAAGAATAATCAACCTGTTTCAACGGAGAAGGTGTATTTTTGGAATCTGTTAGGGAACTTGGCATTTGCTGGATCATCTGTACTATTTACATTGATCGTTACACGCATGACCTCGCCAATGGAAGCAGATTCCTTTAGTCTTGCCTATGGGATTGCTGCGATTCTAGTAGTAGTGGGCATGTTTCAAGTTCGAAGCTACCAAGGGACAGATGTTCTCTTTAGACACTCCTTTACCAGTTACAGTATTGCCAGATGTCTCTCTCTCCTACTCATGATGGCGATCTTTTTTCCTTACCTATTTGTTTCAGGAATTGACCTACATGAGAGTTCAAAAATTGCGATTATTGGCTTATACGTTCTATTTCGTATGTGTGAGGCAATTTCAGATCTTTTCCAAGGATTGTTTCAACGTCACGAACGATTAGATATCGCTGGCAAATCAATGACCATTCGGTATTCTTTCAGCACGATTCTTTTGTTGGCATTTTTGCTTATTACAAAGTCATTAACACAATCATTGCTTTACTTAGTTGTTTTAAACTTTATCTTTGTATTTTGTTATGATTATGTAAAATCAAAAGAATTTGAAACAATTGATTTCTCAGTAAAAGATCTCAAAAGAGACCTATTTGATGCGATCACTATTTTAAAGAATTGTATTCCTCTCTTTATCAGTGGATTTTTACTAGCTTATATTTTCAATGAGCCTAGAATCGCGATTGACTCTGAAATTAGATTGGGACACTTTATTGCAGGGACACAACGGGACTTTAATATTTTGTTTATGCCTGTGTTTTTTATGAGTCTCTTTATTTTAATTCTTAGACCCTTAACAACGCAATTAGCGATCTTATGGAAGAATAAAGAATTGAAAAAATTTGATGCCATCATTGCGAAGATGTTTGTCATTGTTTTGGGTGTCGGCTTGGTATTAACTGTGCTAGCTTATTTGATCGGGACGCCGATATTAAGTCTTGTTTTTGGTTTACCTTTAAACCAGCATAGTACTACCCTAGCCATCCTTGTTTTTTCTGGAATTCTGTATTCTATTGGGATTGTTTTTGGGGATGTCATGACGGTTATTCGAAGACAAACGTATCTATTACCTGTGTATTTATTCATGTTTATAGCTTCCAAATTGACAAATAATGATTTGGTACAAAAAATGGGACTTCTAGGTGCATCTTTAAGCTTTTTCATTGTGATGTCCGTTTATTTTAGTGGAAGTTTACTTGCTTATTTTATTGCAAGCAAAATAGAAAGGAAGGGCTATGCTCGTTAATCAACAACATACTTGGGTGATTTGTGCTTATGGAGAAAGTGAGTACTTAGAAGCTTGTATTCAATCCTTGAAGAAACAAACTCTCCAATCACAGATTATCTGTTATAGTTCAACACCGATGGATTCGATCAAGGAACTTTGTCAGCGTTATGCTATTCCATTTTACACCAAGCAAGGTGGAGGAATTGGGAAAGATTGGAACAATGCCATGTCTTTCGTAGAGACGAAATATGCTACCATCGCTCATCAGGATGATTATTATGAGCCGGAATATGCTGAGAAAGTTTTGTCTAAGATGGAAAAGCATTCGGATGTGTTAATTGGCTATTCTGATTATTTTGAAGAAAAAGACGGTCATAAAATTCCTGCGAATACAAATCTGAAGATCAAAACCTTGATGTTAAAAACTATGAATCTTTTTCCTGCTAGTCACTTTTGGCGAAACCGTGTGATGGCTTTTGGAAATCCTATTTGTTGTCCAGCTGTTACCTATAATCGTGAAAATTTGAAGAATTTCTATTTTGATGAAGGGATGAGAGTGAGTTTGGATTGGTACGCATGGTATAAGATCAGCGAGTATAAAGGTCGCTTTGCTTATGTATCTGACAAGCTCATGTGCCACCGTATCCATGGAGAGTCTGAAACATCAAAAACGATTGCAGACAATACGCGTAGTAAAGAAGATCTATACATGTATGAACTCTTCTGGCCTAAATGGATGGCCAAGTTATTGATGAGACAATATGTGAAGAGTCAAAATTCGAATAAGTAGGAGAAACTGATGGGATATTTTGTTGATAGTTATGAGCGAAATAAAAAGTATTTAGTAGCTTTCGCAGTTTTGGCCTTTTGTATTGCAGTGATTTATACAAAGCGCTTAGTAGATTTTCCTAAAATTGGTGTAGCGTTATTTGTTGTATTGGCTTTTTTCATTTTTCTTTTACCGAAGAAGAATGTTGGGACCTTCCTTGCGATGCTCATTGGTGGTCTGTCCTTTGCTTTTATTACACCCGTTTTGAATACGCCAGATGAACAAGTTCACCTTTCAAGAACGATTCATATTGTGGAAGGCAACGTCAATATGGGAAATAAAAACATCCATATTACGGAAGATTACTTTGATGTTTATAAGAATTTCAAAAAACCATTTACCAAATCTTCTTTATTTGAAGAAGGGCAGACGACCAAACAAGTGAAGTTTGGGAAAGAAACGGATTACAGGGCAACCAACTCATATTGGTTTATTGGTTATATCCCTCAGGCTCTTGGATTTGGGATTGGAAAATTTTTGAATTTGAGTGTAGGAGTCTCCTATTATCTTGGTCGAATTTTTAATGTCATTGCTTACTGTATTTTAGCTCTTATTGCTATTAAATTAAGTGGGAAAGCGAAGCAGTTGATGACAATGGTAGCGATGTTTCCAATGAATCTGGTTCTAGCTGCTTCTTATAATCAAGATAGTGTAGCCTTAGGTTTAACCTACATCATTATTGGATTGTTTTTGAACTATGTGACGGATGATGAAAAAGTAGTTAAAATAAAGGATTTATTGCTTTATGCTTTCCTTTGCGTGATCCTTGTAACAATGAAGCTTCCTTATGTCTTGCTTGTAGGATTATTGCTATTTATACCGAAAAAGAAAACGCAATGCAAAAACTACTATCTCATTTCTCTCGCTTTGATTGCTGCAGTCTTTGTCTTTACGATTTTTTGGTATGTTCTTACCCAGCAAGTTCGAATTGAGAACTTTAAACTAGATGGAGCGGATGTGAAGTCTCAGGTGATTAGTATCATTTCGAAACCTCATTGGTATCTTCCAGTGATTTTGAAGGAGATGCTATTATCAGTAAGTCATTTGAATCAACTCTATACATTTGGTTGGTTAGATTTGTCGATGTCAGAAGTCCTTATTCCAATTTATGCTCTTTATAGCTTGATTACTTTTTCAAATTTTGGGAAGATCAAACTTCCAAAAGTATCAGTAGTAGGAGCAAGTTTAGTTTCTTTCGCAATTATTGGTTTAATTTCTTTGACCTTGTATCTGACCTGGACACCAGTTGGAAATTTTGAAGTTTTAGGAGTTCAAGGCCGATATTATTTGGGTGTTGTTGCTCTTTGTCTACCAGTTATTTGTAGTTTATTTAAGCAAAGAGTTCCAGATGAACAAAAGTTCTCTGATCATTTTGTAGTACAAAGTAGTCTCATTATTTTATCTCTAACATTACTACAAACCATCTCTGTTTTATATTCTGCAGTTTAATTAAAAGACTAAAATAAGTTATTACTAGGGGAAACCCTAGTTTTTTGTTACAATAGAAAGTGAATAAGTCAAGGAGTAAGAGATGACCATATCAGTTGTAGTCCCATGTTTTAACGAAGAAGAATCAATTCCATTGTTTTATCGAGAGATGGAACGTGTTCGGATGAAGATGGGAGAAAAGTTTGAATATATTTTTATAAATGATGGCTCTTCAGATGGTACACTATCTGTTCTTCGAAAGCTACATGTTACAGATTCAAGTGTGCACTACCTTTCTTTTTCTCGAAATTTCGGGAAAGAGGCGGCGCTGTATGCTGGACTTGAGCGTACTAGTGGTGAATATGTGACAGTTATGGATGTAGATTTGCAGGACCCACCGGAGTTATTGATCGAAATGAAGCAGAGGTTGGAGGAACAGCCGGATTTAGACTGTGTCGGAACGAGACGCGTAACCCGTGATGGGGAACCACCGATTCGCTCTTTCTTTGCACGGATGTTTTATAAATTGATCAATCATATTAGCCAAGTGGAAATGGTTGACGGGGCGCGTGATTTCCGTTTGATGCGCCGTCCCATGGTCGATGCTATCATGGAGTTATCGGAGTACAATCGTTTCTCAAAAGGGATTTTTGCATGGGTAGGATTTGAGACAGAATACCTCGAATATAAAAATGTCGAGCGCGTGGCAGGAGAGACGTCATGGAATTTTTGGTCCCTCTTTAAGTATTCGATTGAAGGGATTGTCAATTTCTCGGATGCACCATTAAACATTGCCTTTATTGGTGGACTGTTATCTTGGATTTTGGCCTTTATCATGATGATTTTGATTGTAATCCGCACCTTGGTCTTTGGGGATCCTACTTCAGGTTGGCCATCCCTCATGACAGTGATTCTTTTCCTGGGAGGGTTCCAATTATTGACCATCGGGATTTTAGGGAAATATATTGGTAAGATCTTCATGGAAACCAAGAAACGTCCAATCTATGTTATCAAAGAGAAAAGTGAAGAATGAAGAATATCCTAAGTATGAGTCTTGCTGCTAAGCAAAAGATAGACAGATTTTACGAGGGAGTTGATCGGCTCCTCGATAAAATCAATCAGTTGGATATGGTAAAAGTGATCCGCAGTCATATTGACCGGCTTATAGATGTTTTCAACCAAATCAGTAATAAGTTGGTCTACCTATTACTAACTTCCTATGCGCTCATTTTTACATTTGTATCCTTCAATCTGATCAATTTTCAAAGTCGCTCATATGACTATGTCTTTCATTTATCCCGCATTGTCGGCTTAGCAGAGTCCATTGAGCATTGGGATTTACTCCCCAATCTGAATTTTTTATTTGCATTCGGTACGGGATATGCTTCTCCTATGTTTTATGGAAATTGGCAGTTTTATCCGTCAGCCATCGTTTATATGATGACCAACGATGGAAATCTTGCTTATTCTATATTTGCATTTTTGATCACTCTTGGTACAAGCCTAACAAGTTATATTGTTATTTCAAAAATAGTAAAAAATAAGGTGACTGGTATAGTAGTGGCCTTGACCATTCCTTGTTATTACACCTTATTTGGTTTTGGAATGACCATGGTAGTGCCACTTGTCCCAATTCTTATTTATTCTATTTATCGAGTGCTCTACTTAAACAAAAAGAACCCTCTCTATTTAGGGATTGTAGTAGCGCTTTTAATTCAAACCCATATTTTATCAACGATCATATTAGCAATTTTTTCTGCGGTATTTTTATGTTTAAATTATAAAAGGATCACACTGGAAAAGATTATCTCTTTTGTATTTTCTATCTTGTTTGCCTTATGTTTATCGGCAGGATACATTTTTCAATATCTGGAACAGGTTTCATCACAAAAATTTTTCTTCACATGGACAGCGAGAAATTTTCCTGTCAATGTGAAAGATACCTTTTTGGTTCCTTTTCCATTTCAAGCAGATCGATATGGTTTTTATAAACCTTTCACACCATTAGAGTGGCCGATCCATCAATTCGTACGAGATGGCCTATTCTATGCGAGTATGATGGTGATCTTATTTTATCGCCGTCTAGGGAGTTTAAGTAAAACCATATTTTGGACTTGTTGGATCTTATATTTTTCTGCAACGAGTCTTCTGCCTTGGAATTCCGTATTGAAATACACTTTTTTAGGGAGTATGCAGTATTCAGGGCGTCTATTGTTTTTCATTCCCCTCTTGTTCCTATTCTTTCTTGCTGTAACAAATAGAAATGGATTTTTCTCTATTGTCTTATGCATCTTGAGTTTAACTTTCTATTTCAATCATGTTGTCCCTCAATTTGATACCTCTTCAAAAAACTATAAACAGATGCGGGATGATAATAAAAAGAATGAAAAATTACTGAAATCAGTATATAGAGGGGACAAATCAAAATATATTGATCCTGTAGGTGATGAATATTATAATCTTGATATCAATAACCAAGATATACGCTTACCACAATTTACAGAATTTCAAACAGCTAAGGATGTAAAAATATCAACTATTAAAAAGAGATACAATCTTTTAGAATTCGATATAGAGGTTCCTGATGATAAAAAAGAAACAACTATTTCTATACCAATGATATGGTACAAAGGATATCGCGCAGAATATTCTAAGGGTGCAGAAGGTTCTCAACCTGTGTTGAAACAGCGTGCTTTTACCGAATCAGAATTAAAAGAAAATAAAAAAGATCGGAAACCAACTGTCTCAGAAAAGGTTTTAAATAACGGAAAAATTTATTTATCTATTCGAAATTCTGGCCATGTCAAAGTTTCTTATCACAAGACATTTATACAGAATCTTGGTTTCATGATAGAATGGATCTCTTGGATACTGGTATTCTTTATTTTTAAGCAGAAGTATTCAAAAAATAAGGAGCAATTCCCATCTTAAAAAGCAGAAAACTTCTGCTTTTTTTGCTATAATGATAGGGAAAAAGCATTTGAAAGGAATTTAACATGATTTTAATTACAGGTGCAAATGGTCAACTTGGAACGGAGCTTCGCCATTTGTTAGATGAACGAAATGAAGAATATGTAGCTGTTGATGTAGCTGAAATGGACATCACAAATGCAGAGAAAGTAGACGAGGTATTTGAGGAAGTAAAACCAACCTTGGTATATCACTGTGCTGCCTATACAGCTGTTGATGCGGCAGAAGAAGAAGGAAAAGAGTTGGACTATGCCATCAATGTGACTGGTACGGAAAATGTAGCAAAGGCATCTGAAAAGCATGGTGCAACCTTGGTCTATATCTCAACCGACTACGTTTTTGACGGTAAAAAACCAGTTGGACAAGAATGGGAAGTAGACGATCAACCAGATCCTCAAACTGAGTACGGTCGTACCAAACGTATGGGAGAAGAATTGGTTGAGAAACATGTTTCCAATTTCTATATCATCCGTACAGCTTGGGTCTTCGGGAACTACGGTAAGAACTTTGTCTTCACCATGCAAAACCTTGCCAAGACTCACAAAACACTTACGGTCGTTAATGATCAACATGGTCGTCCAACCTGGACACGTACTCTTGCAGAGTTTATGACTTATTTGGCTGAAAACCGTAAGGAATATGGTTATTACCACTTGTCAAATGATGCGAAAGAAGATACAACTTGGTATGACTTTGCAGTTGAAATCCTCAAAGATACGGATGTAGAAGTGAAACCAGTGGATTCTAGCCAATTCCCAGCTAAAGCGAAACGTCCACTGAACTCAACAATGAGTTTGGCAAAAGCGAAAGCTACAGGATTCGTTATTCCAACTTGGCAAGATGCCTTGAAAGAATTTTATAAACAAGAAGTGAAATAAGAGAAATTTGAAGCGGCCCTTGAGGGTCGCTTTTCTGTTTGGATTAGGCAAAAAGCCTAGAAAATGGTATAATTGAATAGACTGTAAATGATTTGAAAGGGAACTCTATGCAACATGTTTTTATTATCGGAAGTCGTGGGCTTCCGGCTCAATATGGCGGTTTTGAGACTTTTGTGGACCAATTGGTTTCGTATCAAGTGTCTCCAGATATCCAGTACCATGTTGCCTGCCTTTCTAATGATCAAGCTTTTCAACATTTTGACTACAAGGGTGTCGATTGTTTTACCATTAAAGCCCCTAAGCTTGGGCCTGCGCGTGTCATCGCCTATGATATGATGGCCATCAACTATGCCTTGAAGCTTATTAAGAAACAAGGAATTGAACAGCCGATTTTTTACGTCTTGGGCAATACAATCGGAGCCTTTGTGGCGCCTTTTGCGCGCAAGATCCATAAGATAGGCGGACGATTTTATATCAATCCAGATGGACTGGAGTGGAAGCGGGCCAAGTGGGCCAAGCCGATCCAAGCCTATCTCAAGTATTCTGAAAAGATCATGACGCGCCATGCTGACTTGGTGATTTCTGACAACCCGGGTATTGAGTCTTATATCAAGGAAGCCTATCCTTGGTCCAAGACGACCTATATTGCCTATGGGACGGACTTGTCTCCAACCAGCCTAAGTAGTCAGGATAATAAGGTCCGAGAATTCTATCACAAGTGGCAGACTCAGGAGAAAAACTATTACCTAATTTTGGGCCGTTTTGTCCCAGAAAATAATTACGAGACCGCCATTCGTGAATTTATGGCCTCTTCCACCAAAAGGGATTTGGTGATCATTTGTAACCAGGAAGGCAATCCTTATTTTGAGGAGCTCCGAGATTGTACTGGATTTGATCAGGATCCACGCGTCAAGTTTGTAGGAACGGTCTATGACCAAGACCTGTTGAAGTATATCCGTAAAGAAGCCTTTGCCTATATCCATGGTCATGAAGTGGGCGGAACCAATCCGGGTCTCTTAGAGGCTCTTGCTCACACGGATCTGAATTTAGTTTTAGGAGTCTCCTTTAACCAAACGGTTGCAAAGGACACAGCTCACTATTGGACTAAAGAAACTGGAAATTTGGCGCATTTGATTGATCAGGTCGATCCTTTAGAAGATGTATCTGAATGGGGTCAACGTGCCAAGGCCAATATGAAGCAAAACTTTACCTGGGAAAAAATTGTAGGTGAGTACGAGGAATTATTCTTATCATGAAAGTAAATATCTTGTTGTCCACCTATAATGGTGAACAGTATCTAAAAGAGCAGGTCAAAAGTATCCAAGACCAGACTTATCAAGACTGGCAACTCTTGATCCGAGATGATGGGTCGACAGATGGTACGGTGAAGATTATTCAAGAGTTGGTGGCCCAGGATGAGCGCATTCGTTTTATCAATCAAGGAGCTATCGAAAATCTCGGTGTTATCAAGAGCTTCCATGCGCTTCTGAAATACGAGAAAGCAGATCTTTATTGCTTCAGTGACCAAGATGATGTCTGGCTTCCTGAAAAAATTGCTCTTCAAGTAGCAGAAGCGGCCAAGCACCCTCAAGAAATGCCTTTGCTGGTCTACACCGATTTAAAAGTAGTCGATGAAAACTTGAATGTTCAGCATGAGAGTATGATTCGCACCCAGTCTGATCATGCCAATACAGAATTGATTCAAGAGTTGACGGAAAATACGGTAACTGGCGGTGTAGCCATGATTAACCACGCGCTGGCTGACTTATGGACGGGTCAAGAAAAACATGCACTTCTTATGCATGATTGGTATTTGGCCTTGTTGGCAACTGCATTTGGGAAGCTCATCTATATCGATCGGCCAACAGAATTGTACCGTCAGCACAGTAGCAATGTTCTGGGGGCTCGTACCCTTAGAAAACGGGTTAAAAATTGGGTTCGCCCTCATATTCTTTTTGCTAAATATTGGAATCTCATTGAGTCCAGTCAAGAACAAGCAAAAAATCTATTGGATCTGCCTGTCAGTTCCCAAACTAAAGAAATCATTGAAAACTTTGTCACCATTATGGATGTTTCACTAAAAGAACGTTTGAGACGGATTCGTCAGTACGGTTACCGGAAGAACCGGGCTTTTCATACGGTTGTGTTTACCAGCTTGATTCTGACAAAGTTTGCATATCGAGGTAAAAAATAATGTTTGACGTTTTTAGTCAGAAAAATCGAATTTTATTAAGAGAATTAATCAAAACAGACTTTAAATTACGTTACCAAGGATCAGCAATCGGTTATCTTTGGTCGATTTTAAAGCCCCTGATGACCTTTACGATCATGTATATTGTCTTCATCCGATTCTTACGCTTGGGTGGAGATGTGCCCCATTTCCCAGTTGCCCTCTTGTTGGCCAATGTAATCTGGGGCTTCTTCTCAGAAGCCACATCTATGGGGATGGTGTCGATCGTTAGTCGAGGCGACCTATTGCGGAAGTTGAATTTCTCCAAACATATCATCGTCTTGTCTGCGATTTCAGGAGCAGCCATCAACTTTGTCATTAACCTGGTTGTTGTCTTAATTTTTTCATTCTTTAATGGGGTGACATTCTCTTGGACAGCTTTGATGGTGATTCCGTTGTTCTTTGAGTTGTTCTTGATGGCGACAGGATGTGCATTGATCTTAGCGACATTTTTTGTTCGTTTCCGTGACCTAGGTCAAGTCTGGGAAGTACTCCTGCAAGCCGGCCTGTATGCGACGCCAATTATCTATCCGATTACCTTTATTGCAGACCGCAATCCATGGGCTGCTAAGTTGGTCATGATGAATCCTTTGGCTCAAATTATTCAAGATATGCGTTATTTCTTGATTGATAAGGCCAATACCCCTGTCTGGCTTTTGGTGGAAAATAAGTTCTTGGTTTTGATTCCTTATGTTTTACCAATTCTTATTTTTGTTGCTGGCTTTGCTTACTTTAACAAACATGCTAAGAAATTTGCGGAGATTCTCTAATGATAGATAAACAAATTGCAGTAAAAGTAGACCATGTCAGCAAGTACTTTAAGTTGCCAACAGAGGCGACCAATAGTCTTCGAACTGCCCTGGTCAATCGCTTCAAAGGAATCAAAGGCTATAAAGAACAACATGTGCTTAAGGATATTTCTTTTGAAGTAGAAAAAGGAGACTTTTTCGGGATCCTCGGAAGAAATGGTTCTGGAAAATCGACTCTCTTGAAAATTATTTCTGAAATCTATGTGCCAGAAAAAGGCACCGTCACCATCGATGGGAAACTGGTGTCCTTTATTGAGCTTGGAGTGGGCTTTAACCCAGAACTGACAGGTCGAGAAAATGTCTATATGAATGGAGCTATGCTGGGTTTCTCGACAGCTGAAATTGATGCCATGTATGATGATATCGTAGACTTTGCTGAGTTGCATGAATTCATGAACCAAAAGCTTAAGAACTACTCATCAGGCATGCAGGTTCGTCTAGCCTTTTCGGTTGCCATTAAGGCCCAAGGCGATATCTTGATTTTGGACGAGGTCCTTGCAGTAGGAGATGAGGCCTTCCAGCGCAAGTGTAACGATTACTTCCAAGAACGCAAGAAATCAGGGAAAACCACGATTCTCGTTACCCATGATATGGGAGCCGTCAAGAAATATTGTAACAAGGCTGTTTTGATTGAAAATGGATTGGTGAAGGCCATTGGTGATCCTTTTGACGTTTCTGATCAATATAGTTTTGACAACTTGGAATCGAATTCACATCATCATGGAGATGAAGATGAGGGCTTGGTCACAACGGAAGTTGAAGATTTTACAGCTAGATTGCTTTCTCCTAAGAAAGTAACTCCTGATGATGAGGTGGTGATTGAGTTTTCATTTAATCTATTAGATGAGTCTGTTAATCCTCATATAGCCTTTTCATTTGTTGATATTTCTACTGGGAATGGACTGTATAACGATAATTCCATGGATGTTCCATTATCTGGTGTCGGACCTAAAAAAATCACTTATAAATGTAAGTTGCCGTACTTTAATCATGTGAAGTTAAGACTAGTAGCATTTTTAAGAGATGAAAATCAAGAAAACTTAGCAATATTGTCAACAACGAACCCTCCAGTCTTTTCAATAGATCGGGTAGTCGATCGAACAAATCGTTCGGAGTTGGATTCTTCGACTGGTTTGTTGATCCGTCAAGGCAAGTGGGAATAATTTCTTTGGTGTAGGCTATGAAAATTTTATTTGTATCTCCTGTTGGAGCCATGTTTAGTGGAGCAGAAGTATCAATCGTGAACCTAATGAAATTGTTGGTTCAGCAAGGTCACGAAGTTTATAATGTGATACCGGATAATGCCCCACACATTGATAAAGACTATCTCCGTCATATGGATACAACTGGAATTAAATTATTTCAGTTAAAAAACAATCAGTGGTGGTGGCCTGAATCTAAGACGCTGAACATTTCAGAGTTAGAAATCCAAACTTCTCAACAAAAGAATATTGAGGAAGTAAGAGAAATTATCCGGAATGAACAGATCGAATTGGTCATTTCGAATACAGTCAATGTTTTTCAGGGGGCCATTGCAGCTGCATGTGAACAGGTCAGACATTTTTATATTATTCATGAATTTCCTTTTGGCGAGTTCGGTTATTATAAGGACCTGATTCCCTTAATTGATGATTTGTCTGATAAAATTTTTGTAGTAGAAGGGGAATTGTACCACACTCTAACGAATTATTTTACGACTGACAAATTGATTCCGTTTATTCCCTATACAGAAGTTCAAGAACGTCCTCTTAAGAATTCTACTATTTCTCGTTTTGTATCCATCGGTGGGATTAACGAACGAAAAAATCAGCTTGAGTTGCTTGCAGCCTATAATCACTTAAATCGGAAGGAGATCGAACTGGTCTTCATCGGAGGATGGGATGAGCAGTACAAAAAGTTGATGGATGACTATATTCAAACGCATCATCTAGATCGTGTGACTTTTGTTGGTTTTCACTCGGATCCATGGTCCTTGGTGACAGATAAAGATATCCTCGTCTTGCCTGCTAAATTAGAAACATTTTCTTTAGTATTTGTGGAATCAGTCCTCAATGGAGTTCCGGCAATCATTTCCGATAATTTAGGTCATTTGTCTTCCAGTAAATTTTTAGAATCTGGGAATTTATATCCACTAGGAGATAGAGATCTACTAAGTCAACAAATGGCTACAGTGATTGAGAATTTTGATAGCTATAAAGAAAAACAATTACTGGATCAAGAACTCGCTCGAAAGAAATATAATCTCGAGTCCATCTATGCTGTTTTTAAAGATAACATTGAAGTAGAAACGCCAATTGGTAACCAAAAGCTTTCCTCTAAGTATGCTCGATTTTTGGGCATGAAATTCAATAATCGTGATCTCGAAGTAATTGGTAAATCTCAGGTGGTGATTTCAGCTTCACACGATGGACTTCACTCAGCCTACCATGAAATATCAAAAGAGAGGATGGAAAATAAGGGCTCTATTATCTTCCAGCTTGAAAAGGAAAAGAGTCTAAAAATATTACTTTCAGAATTTCCGGGATCCTATAAAAAATTGTCATTGATTGCATTGGAGGATCAAAGAGAAATTCCTCTTGTAACTTCAAACGGAATTGATTTCGAGGATGTTTTGGTTTTCTTTAATACCCATCCACATATTCTTTTTGATCTTTCGAATAGTTCAGGTAATCAATTTCAATTCTCCTATGAAAAAGAAAGTGACGAAGAATTTAGCAGACACCTATTCAACTTACATGAGAATCATAAAAAATTATCTCATGAATACAATTCCATCATCCATTCACGTCGTTGGACCATTCCAACAAAGATCTTGAAATTCTTTAGAATAAGGAAATAATATGCAACGTTTACTTTTATATGTTCACTACAATAAGTTTAATTTTATTAGTGGACATGTACTTTACCAATTAGAAAAGATTCGCCCCTTGTATTCACGGGTGGTCTTTATCTCCAATAGTCAGCTGCCAGAAGATGTGAAGTCTAATTTAGTAGCACAGCATCTGGTAGAAGATATTCTAGAGCGCCAAAATAGTGGCTTTGACTTTGCGGCTTGGCGGGATGGAATGAAGACAGTCGGCTTTGACCAACTGGCTCATTTTGATTCGGTTACCCTCATGAATGATACCTGCTTTGGACCTCTTTGGGATCTAGAACCAATCTATCAGCGGTTTGAAAATGATAGTGAAGTGGATTTCTGGGGAATGACCAATTACCGGAAAGACAAGGATTTTAACGAGCATATTCAGAGTTATTATCTTAGTTTTAAAAAACAGGTGCTGACATCAAGTGCCTTCCATGAATTTTGGCAAGGTGTTCAGGACTTCACCAATGTTCAAGATGTGATTGATAACTATGAAACCAAGGTCACAACGAATTTCTTGGATGCTGGTTTTCGCTATAAGACGGTCTTTGATACCATTCATGAAGATACCACAGGGATGCTCTATCCAGACTTTTCTTACTACAATCCTACAGCGATTCTCAATCATAAGGTTCCTTTCATCAAAGTCAAAACCATTGCAAACAATGAAGGGATTATGCCTTATATTTTCGACGAGTTGGAGCGTGTATCGAACTACCCATTAGACTTGATTCTCAACCACATGTCTATGATTGATCGTCCGGACTATCCTTATCTCTTGTCTCGTAAGTACTTGAAAAACCAGGAATTAGCTGGAGACTTCGGTAAAAAAGTTGCGGTTCATCTTCATGTCTTTTATGTGGACCTCTTGGAAGAATTTTTAGATGCTTTCCAAGCCTTTCATTTCGCTTATGACTTATGGATCACGACAGATGTAGAAGAGAAGAAGCAGGATATTGAACAAATTCTTTCTAATCGGGCACAAGATGCGACGGTTGTGGTGACTGGAAACATTGGACGGGATGTATTACCAATGTTGCTCTTAAAAGAGCAACTCTCTCAATATGATTATGTTGGTCATTTCCATACCAAGAAATCCAAAGAAGCAGATTTCTGGGCGGGTGAATCTTGGCGAAAAGAATTGATCGAGATGTTGGTCAAGCCGGCTGATCAAATCCTGGCCAATATGGAGGCTAATCCAAAAGTCGGAATCACTATCACAGATATTCCAACTTTCTTCCGTTACAATCGAATAGTGGTTGCCTGGAATGAGGCTCTTATTTCACCAGAGATGAACAAGCTCTGGGAAAGGATGGGAGCGACCAAGACGATTGACTTCAAGAATCTCAATACCTTTGTCATGAGTTATGGGACCTTTGTTTGGTTTAAATATGATGCTTTGAAACCACTCTTTGATTTGAATTTGACAGCAGCAGATGTTCCAGCTGAACCTCTACCTCAAAATTCGATATTGCATGCGATCGAACGTTTGTTGATCTACATTGCTTGGGATCAAAAATATGACTTTAGGATCTCTCAAAATCCTCATGTCCTGACACCATTTATTGATAATAAGCAATTGAACAATCGTGAAGATCTCCAACCGCATACCTTTGTGGACTTTAATCAAATTGGGGGGATCAAAGGAGCCTTGAAGTATATCGTAATCGGTCCTGCAAGAGCTGTGAAATATATACTAAAAAGAATGATAAAGAAAGTGAAATAATGAAACGGAAAAAAGAGTTTAATTTTAAAGAATTTATCCTCTTAGCATTATCGAAAGTCTCAAGAACTCAGTGGTATTATGGGGTTACTTTCGTTCTATTTTCTTTTTTTAATTTTTACCTAGCTCAGAATAATCTTGCAGTTCATAACAAAGCAACAGGAACTGTCCTACAATATGTTAATTTTTTAGGAATTCTATTTGGAATTAGTTTCTTGCTATTAATTCCAATATTATCCCAGTTCAATTTTAAAAAATGGTTTCCTCTTAAACTGATTGTCAGTTATTTGGTCTACAATACCCTTTCTTATTTGACAGAAATCACGATTTATTTGAATAATCCAAAATACAAGGTTTGGAATTTTGATCAGAATCCATTCTTTAGAACGGATTCCTTCCTTGTCATTTTCCTTCTGTTTGCTTCTACAGGTGGTTTGGTTCTATTGCGACAGCATTATGATAAGCTACCAAGTCGGAAAAAAGGAGGAGAAGAGATTGGCGAGAACTATCAGTATCTGGTCTTGTCGCAACTCTTGATCACCTTTATCGTAACAGACAAAAATTTTTCGACCCTGATTTACAGGACAGATAATTTTTTGTATAAGGCCTTTGAAATTGGCAAATACTCAGCTCAGCAATTTTGGTTAACAAATGAATTCTTATACATTCTCTTTCCATTGATTTCCTTACTTGGCTTCTTATATACAAAGGGACAACGAGATTTCGTCAAGAACAAACCGAGTTTCTCTTTAGTGTTCTTCTCTAGTACCACTATTGCAATTGTATTGAATTATTTTATCCAATTCAGTTTAGGTCGAACAGAACCCTTCTTAGGCGTTCATTACACGATTCCAGATGCCATCTTATTTCAAATTCTCATTCTGACAGCGATACTTATCTTTGTTTACATTTGTATCAATCAATATTGGATTGCTACCTGTCTCATTTCCATTGTTTCCATTGCTTTTGTAGTTGCAAATTCCATCAAGTTTGGCATGAGGAATGAACCAGTTTTACCGAGTGATTTAACTTGGTTAACCAAGCCAATGACGCTTTTGAGCTTTATGGACAAAGCGCAAATATTTTACATCTTTTTATTGGTGGTCTTTCTGGTTTGTCTACTGATTGTCGGGAAAAAGTACCTCTTTAAAGGAAGAATTATTTCTTCATGGAAAATACAAATCGGAGCTATTGCAGTGATGCTCTTATGCTTTAAGAGTGTCAATGGGATATTCAGTGATAAAGAAAACGGGAAGATCAAGGATAATGTACCAATTATTAGCACCCTGAACAATTACCAAGATATTAATTGGCTAGGGAATACGACCAATGCTCGTTACAAAGGATTGTCTTATGTTTGGATGAATCAATTGACGACGGAGGTTGTTCCAAAACCGGATGGTTATTCCAAAGAACGTCTTGAGAAAATAGCCCAAAAATATACCAACTTGTCTAATGCGATCAATAAGGAGAGAAGTAACTACTTAAACGATCAAACGGTCATTTATATTCTGAGTGAAAGTTTTTCTGATCCTAGAAAAGTCGAGGGAGTTGAGCTTACGCAAAATCCGATTCCCAATATTGAGAACATCATGAAGACCCACACGAGTGGGCAAATGCAATCGGATGGATATGGTGGCGGAACTGCAAATATGGAGTTCCAGACTCTTACAGGTTTACCATTCTATAATTTATCACAAACTGTATCTGTCTTGTATACGGAAGTTCTTCCTAAGATCCATGATGTGCCGTCTATCAGTAATGCATACTCAAAAAAGAATAAGATTGCTGTTCACTTGGCAGGTAAATCGAATTATTCTCGGGATATCGTGTATTCGAGATTGGATTTCAAAGATTTTATTACGACGGATACAAAGGGAATCAAGTACAGAAAAGAAGGAATTAGTCCGAGTGATGAATCCACCTATAATATTGTGTTGGATAATTTAAACGATAAAAACGGACAATTCTTTTCTGTGATGACCATGCAAAATCATACTCCATGGTTAGAAGCAAATCCAGAAACCTTGGATGCAAAAGGTAAAGGTTTTAGTGATGAAGAAAATTCAAAACTGACTTTCTACAGTCGTTTACTTTCACAAACTGACACCGCCACCCAATCCTTCCTAGAAAGTCTTTCTAAAATAGATAAGAAGATTACAGTGGTATTCTATGGGGATCACTTGCCAGGTCTTTATCCTGAGTCCGCCTTTAAGAATAATCCGGAGAGTCAGTATCAGACAGACTACTTCATTTGGAGTAATTTTGATGCACCGAAATTGAACTATCCTTTGGTCAATTCAAGTGATTTCTCTGCTATGGTCTTTGAACAGACCAATTCAAAAGTTTCGCCTTACTATGCTTTGTTGACAGAAGTGCTGAAAAAAGCAAGTGTCGATAAAAAGGCTCTAGAAGGAGAAGCACAAGAAATTGCAGAGGATTTGAAAATGGTTGAATACGACTTGATTAGTGGGAAAGGTTACCTTTCTAAAGACTTCTTTAAAGTTCCAACTAATAAATCCAATTAAAAGGAGAGCAAGCAGGTAAAAATCTTTGTGATTTTGGCTGTCTGGCTCCCTTTTTTTTGTTTTTTATGCTAAACTATTAGATGGGGGTACGCTCATGATTAAGATATTTGGAAAGGTCCATTATCATTGGCAACCGGACTTATCTATTCTTGTGACTTATTGGTCCATTGCAGTGATTCCGGTCTTTATTGGACTGGCCTTGATGTATGAGAGCTCTAGTGTGCCAACGCTAGTTTTGTTTTCGTTCTTTTTATTTATGGCCTTGCTCGCGATTGGGGTCCATCGTTACTTCACGATCTATGAGGATGGGATCTTACGGATTATTACAGCCAATCCTTTTACTCCAATCAAGGTGCAGATTGACTCGATCGAAAAGGTCGAAGTTAATAAGAAATCGATCAAGCTCATATTTAATGATGGATCGCGCAGTCGAACATTCTGTATGCGTAAATGGCCGAAAAAATACTTTATCAATGCACTTGCCTTAAATCCTTATTTTAAGGGAGAAGTAATCCTGACGGACAATTTCATCCATGTGGATTACTACGAGATGTATTATGCAAACAAATAAAAAGCCCTCTTAATCTTTTAAGAGAGCATGAGTGGGGCATTCTTTGATAGCCTCGAGAACATCGTTTGTGACAGGAACTTCCTTTTCAAGGAGGTCGTCCTCTTCAGAAGCAAATTTAACGATGCCATTGTCATGGTAATCAAATAATTCAGAATAGGTCTGACAGAGACCGCAAGCGATGCAACGATCTGGAATTAACGTAACTTTCATACTTCTATTGTAATGATTTTTACGAGAAAAAACAAGGAGGAAGTCATGGCAAAAGAACCATGGGAAGAAGATATTTACGATGATGGAGAAGAAACATTGAAAAGAACGAGTAAGTTAAACGGAATCAAGGCAGACCGTCTATTGACGATTTTAGCCATTATTTTCTTTGTAGTAGTAGTGGCGATGGTCTGCTTGTTGATTTTCCTTTCAACAGGTGGCAGCAACAAATCAAAACAAATGTCTGGTTTCTACAATGGAGAGACTAAGGTTGAACAGAAATCATCAGCCCCTGCAGCACAAACTGACCAAGCGGCTAAAGACGATAGTTCAAAAGATGAGAACTCTGAAGAAGGTACGATCACTGTTCAAGCAGGTGAAGGGGAAGCAGCGATTGCTGCGCGTGCTGGTATTTCCATTGCCCAATTGGAACAGTTAAATCCTTCTCATATGTCTACAGGATCATGGTATGCGAATCCTGGTGATGTCGTTAAGATTCAGTAGGAGTTGAGGACAGCATGAAACAAATTCAAATTGCCATTGATGGACCGGCTTCTAGTGGAAAATCCACAGTCGCAAAGATCATTGCCAAGGATCTAGACTATACGTATCTAGACACGGGAGCTATGTATCGTGCAGCGACTTACCTAGCTTTGCAAAATAATCTGACAGCTGAACAGGTTGATGACCTCTTAGCCCTTTTAGATCAGTATCCAATTAGTTTCGGTCGTTCAGAAGAAGGAGAGCAGCTTGTCTTTGTAGCAGACGTGGATATTACCCACCCAATTCGCGATAACCAAGTGACCAACAATGTTTCATGGGTTGCAGCGCTTGCGCCAGTCCGTGAAAAACTTGTCGCTCTACAGCAAGAAATTGCAGCAGAGGGGGGCATCGTTATGGATGGACGCGATATTGGGACGGTCGTCCTTCCACATGCAGAGTTGAAGATCTTTTTGGTTGCTTCGGTTGAGGAGCGGGCAGAACGTCGTTATAAGGAGAATGTTGAAAAGGGCATCACAGCGGATCTTGAATTGTTGAAAAAAGAAATCGCTGAGCGGGACTATAAGGACAGCCACCGTGCCGTTTCTCCTTTGAAACCTGCAGCTGATGCCATTCATTTTGACACAACGGGTGTTGGAATTGCAGATGTTGTTGCCTTTATTGAAGAAAAAGCAAAAAAACTTCTTGACAAAGAATAAAAAACTTGATATCATATAAAAGTTGAGAAAAGCAGAAGTGAGAACTTCTCGCCTTGTGACGCAAGTTGCCTGGCCCCTACGGATCAAGTTTCAGAAATGAAATACATCATGTAGTTCGGGCCTGTTTTGCAGGTCCGTTCTTTGTTTTTCTCGAATAATAAAAAAGAGGTGAAAACCATAGCAAAGCAAGACTTATTCATCAATGATGAAATTCGTGTACGTGAAGTTCGCTTAATCGGTCTTGAGGGCGAACAATTGGGTATCAAACCACTTGGTGAAGCGCAAGCACTTGCGGACGACGCTAATGTGGACTTGGTTCTCATTCAACCTCAAGCTAAACCTCCTGTTGCGAAAATTATGGACTACGGTAAGTTCAAATTTGAGTACCAGAAGAAACAAAAAGAACAACGCAAAAAACAAAGCGTTGTGACCGTGAAAGAAGTTCGTTTGAGCCCAGTTATTGACAAGGGTGATTTCGATACAAAACTTCGCAATGCTCGCAAGTTCCTTGAAAAAGGGAACAAAGTGAAGGTTTCCATTCGCTTTAAGGGTCGTATGATCACCCATAAAGAGATTGGGGCAAAAGTTTTAGCCGACTTCGCTGAAGCAACTCAAGATATTGCTATCATCGAACAACGTGCTAAAATGGATGGTCGTCAAATGTTCATGCAGTTGGCACCAGCAACTGACAAGAAATAATCTGTCAGAAAGTTAAAAAAAGGAGAAAATATCATGCCAAAACAAAAAACACACCGCGCATCAGCTAAACGTTTCAAACGTACAGGTTCTGGTGGACTTAAACGTTTCCGTGCTTACACTTCTCACCGTTTCCACGGAAAAACTAAGAAACAACGTCGTCATCTTCGTAAAGCATCTATGGTGCATTCAGGAGATTTCAAACGTATCAAAGCAATGCTTACTCGCTTGAAATAATCGCGTATTTGTAAGTAAAGAATTCTAGGAAATATTGGAGGAAATATAAATGGCACGTGTTAAAGGTGGCGTTGTATCACGCAAACGTCGTAAACGTATTCTTAAATTAGCTAAAGGTTACTATGGAGCTAAACACATCTTGTTCCGTACTGCAAAAGAACAAGTAATGAACTCTTACTACTATGCATACCGTGACCGTCGTCAAAAGAAACGTGACTTCCGCAAATTGTGGATCACACGTATCAATGCGGCAGCTCGTATGAACGGACTTTCATACTCACAATTGATGCATGGTTTGAAATTGGCTGAGATCGAAGTTAACCGTAAAATGCTTGCTGACTTGGCTGTTAACGATGCAGCAGCTTTCACAGCTCTTGCAGATGCAGCTAAAGCAAAACTTGGTAAATAATGTTTATAAGACTGGGAAGATTTTCTCAGTCTTTTTTTCTTGCTAATTTCATGCTATAATGAAAATAATCGTAACCGATATGAGGAGAGATGGAGGATACAAAGGTGACACACAATCGACTAGCTTGGGATGAGTATTTTGCAGCACAGGCTTTGTTAATATCAAATCGAGCAACTTGTAAGCGAGCCAAGGTGGGTGCTGTATTGGTTAAGGATAATAAGGTCATTGCAACAGGGTATAATGGATCCGTTTCTGGGACAGATCATTGTCTAGAGGATGGCTGTCTTATGGTCGAGGGACACTGTGTCCGGACGATTCATGCGGAAGTCAATGCGATTTTGCAAGGAGCTGAACGTGGAATTCCTAAAGGCTTTACAGCTTATGTGACGCATTTTCCTTGTCTCAATTGTACCAAGCAGTTGCTTCAAGTCGGTTGCAAGCGAGTGGTATACATTCATCAGTACCGCATCGATGAATATGCCGAATACCTCTACCGCGAAAAAGAAGTAGAACTGGTTCATCTGCCGATTGAAGAAGTCAAAAAGGCTATTGCAGAGGCTGATTTTATTTAGGGAAGGCTTCCAGTCTATTTCATGATATGTTAGCAATCTAACTGGAAACCTGTCCAAATTAATGTTTAAGAGATAGCATTGAATAGATGGCTATCATGAAAAGAATGATGGAATCAAGAATAATGGTGTTAACGGAAAAACATAAAAATATAAGAAAGTTAGGAGAAAGTGATGACAAACCAAGAGAAACATCTTGAGGAAAATAAAGAACATAGTAAGATCAGTGAAGATTATCCCAATTCTGTATCTGTTCAGAATCCTCCAAAAGAAAATAGCTTACATTCTATTCTTCTTTCAGTAACCTTTTACCTATCCATTATCTATCTTGTATTGTTTGTCTTTTTCTTTGCACCTTGGGGTGATGGTTGGGGATTTGTCGTTTTGATTTTCCTTGGTCCAAACTTATTAAGTCTTGCGATTGGGGCCTTTCTAATTCGACTAGGGATGAAGAAGGGGAATAAAAGCCTTCTTTATGCGAGTATTGGACTCTATCTGCTGTCAATCATCTTGGCTTTTGATCCAGACTGGGAAATATTTCGAATTGCTCCCTTATGTTTAGGTGTTCTGGATTTAATCGGAACACTCCTGGTTAAAGAAGAGAAAAACTATTAATGAAAAAGGTAGGTATTGACAACTTTACTCAATAAAAAGTATTCGGGTCGATCAAAGCGATAGTTAAATCAATTCTTTTGTCGATTTTTGAGTGCTATTATTTTAAAGGATAACTAAGAGACTTTAGGAGGAAATGAAATGTCAGATCAACCAAAACATTCTGAAGTAAAAAAAGAAAAAGAGGAAAGGATTACAGATGAAGTTCGTTCACCTGTTGGTGAATTTGATTCAGAAAAGAGAGTTGGGACTTCAGGAATACTTTCTTTTGCCCTGCTCCTAGCCATTGCTTATATCGTTTTGCTTTTATTAGGTCTCTTTTCACTAGGATCATGGGTTGGTGGTTTTTTGTACTTTTTGGGGATCCATATTATTAGCTTCGTTATTGCCACTATCCTGCTTTGGAATGGAAATGTGAACGGCAATAAAGCAACTCTTTATATAGCAGCAGCTATTTATCTTTTTTCATTTATTGTTGCGGGTGATCCTTCTTGGGTGATTAATCATATACCACCGCTTGTGGTAGGAGTGCTGGTATTGATTGGAACTGTATTGTTAAAAAATGAAGAGTGATGATAGGAGGTAGGGTGTTCAATCCTATCTTTTTTATTTATTTCTGATAACTCACTAGGAAAACGGTTACAAACTGTGTTATAATTTAAATAAAATGAATAGTTAAATACTTTTCTTAGAAAGTAGAGGAGAATCTATGTCTAGAAAAAAATGGTATTGTATACTGCTAATTCTTGAAGCAATTCTTTATCTTGTTTCTTATGGTAGTAGTCTAGTAGAGAGCTATAATGCTCAAAATTTAAATGAAAATATACCACTGTTCAATGCCTCTAGTATTTTTTCTATCTGGAATGGAATGATTATTTGCTGGGTAATTTGGAGAATCATGAAGCAACGTTTAAATGTTGAAGGATTGATAGCTGTTCTTCTCCTCTCAATTACTCAACTACTGATGTTTTTTTTACCACCTTTTTCCTCAATAAATCTGCTGAACATTTCCTTTGTGCTAAATATCATTTGTTTAATATGGATTTGCTTGCTTATAAAGAATGTAGAAATGAGGGAGCTTTTAAACAATTGGAAAAGTAAAGATGGTTGGAAATCATCGATAGCTTATTTAGTACTATTTGTTGCCTCAACCAATATATCTCCATTATTTATATTGTTTGGTATGGATAGAACGAGTGTAATTTACGCTTTTACACTGCGATACACTGTAATGGAGTTAATGTTTCTACTTCTGATTAATGTTATGATCACAAGTACAAGTGATAAACTTCAGAAAGTATTTTCTCTTTTGCTCATTTTATCTTCCCTTGTTGAGATAGGTGTAGTATACTCTTTCATCTCTCGTATAAGCTTCTACGGTCTCTTTTATCTTCTCTTATCGATTTATATTGTTTGTCGTGTTTTTGGTTTGTTTGATAAAGTTGCAGATAGCTGGGAGTCCAAGGTGAAAGTACAAGATCTATCATCTATTGAAACTAAACCAGAGATGGAATACCCTCAAGTAGAAGGAGAGATAGATGTAAACGATCAGTTGAATGCTGATATACAATTAAACAATGATAAAGAAAATTCGCCAAAAAGAATTATTCTTCAGTCGTCCTGGTTATGGAGCGCCCTTATAATAGCAGTCTGTCACCTTGGTATTATGATTTTTCCTTTATTTTTAGGAAACCCCATGTATCTACTGATCTTATATATTGGTGCCATCCATTATATTTGTTTTATGATTGCGACTATATTACTTTTCATTGGTATGAGAAAAGGAAGTAAAGGACTCCTAAATGCGGCAGCTATCTTATTTGTTATTTCCATTATAGGTACGCCAGATACTTATTGGATAGGTCCAAATATTTTATCTTTTATTCTGGGAGTCTTGGTATTTATTGGAACTATATTATTTAAAAATGGAGACTGATTAAAGTAAATAGGGTTGAAAATTTTTAAAGATATGTTATCATTTATGTAGGTGGTAGGTTTTCGAGTACCCATTGGTACGCGGACACCTACCATTTTTGAAGATAAAAAAGCACCGTGTGAGGGTGCTAGATCTTGCCTGCTGAACTCGTCAATTGATAGATACCCTACGGGGTATTTTTGTGAACTTTTTAGGAACTTTGAGGACTGTTTAAGTCAGTTTAACTGGGTAGTGCATAGACTGAAAAAGCTGATTTAATGGGCTTTTTGAAAAACCATTTTCCATATCATATGTAATGTGTTATAATGAAGTGTTATATGGTCCCGATAAGGTGGTAGAAATCTTCTATCAGTACTTTGTAACTCTATAACAATATTTTTTTAAGGGGGGACATTTTTATGTCAGAACGTAAACTTTTCACGTCTGAATCAGTATCTGAGGGGCATCCAGATAAGATTGCAGACCAAATTTCAGATGCTATTTTAGATGCTATTTTAGAGCAAGATCCAGAATCACACGTTGCGGCTGAAACAGCTGTTTATACAGGTTCAGTCCATGTTTTTGGTGAAATTTCAACAAATGCATATGTCGATATTAACCGTGTTGTTCGCGATACGATTGCAGAAATTGGCTATACCAATACAGAATATGGTTTCTCTGCTGAAACTGTTGGAGTACACCCATCATTGGTGGAACAATCTCCTGATATCGCTCAAGGGGTAAACGAAGCCCTAGAAGTACGTGGGAATGCGGATCAAGATCCACTCGATTTGATCGGTGCAGGAGACCAAGGTCTCATGTTTGGTTTTGCGGTGGATGAAACAGAAGAACTCATGCCATTGCCAATTTCACTCAGCCATAAGTTGGTTCGTCGCTTGGCAGAATTGCGTAAGTCAGGTGAAATCAGCTATCTTCGTCCAGATGCGAAATCGCAGGTCACTGTTGAGTACGATGAAAACGACCGCCCAGTGCGCGTGGATACGGTTGTTATTTCAACCCAACACGATCCAGATGTCAGCAATGAACAAATCCACGAAGATGTGATTAACAAGGTCATTAAAGAAGTGATTCCAGCTTCTTACCTAGATGATGAGACTAAATTCTTCATCAACCCAACTGGCCGCTTTGTTATTGGTGGACCTCAAGGGGACTCAGGATTGACAGGTCGTAAGATCATCGTCGATACCTATGGTGGTTATTCACGTCACGGTGGTGGTGCCTTCTCTGGTAAAGATGCCACTAAGGTAGACCGTTCTGCTTCTTATGCAGCTCGTTACATTGCCAAAAATATCGTAGCGGCAGGTCTTGCTAAGAAATCAGAAGTGCAATTGGCTTATGCCATTGGGGTAGCTCAACCTGTCTCTGTTCGGATCGATACCTTTGGTACTGGAACAGTCGCTGAAAGTAAGCTTGAAAAAGCAGCACGTGAGCTCTTTGATCTTCGTCCTGCAGGGATTATTCAAATGTTGGATTTGGAACGTCCAATCTACCGTCAAACAGCGGCTTATGGCCATATGGGACGGACAGATATCGACCTTCCATGGGAACGTTTGGACAAGGTAGAAGCCTTGAAAGAAGCTGTAAAATAATTCGTTGAAATGGAAAAGTTAGGGTCAAGTTGATCCTAGCTTTTTTTCGTTTTGAAAATTCCTACAGATGGAAAAATAGGTCGATCTGTGGTATAATAGATGCAGTATTTTGAATACGTTGTCCCTTTTATTTTCGTTACAAAAAACGATAGTAAAAGGAAAAAGACTTGAAAGAGCTAATGAATTATTAAGATGAAAAAAATTGTAATAAATGGTGGTCACCCTCTAAAAGGAGAGGTGACCATTAGTGGTGCAAAAAATAGTGTAGTAGCCCTGATTCCGGCGACCATTCTGGCGGATGATATCGTGACCCTTGATGGGGTACCGGATATCTCCGACGTGGCGAGTCTGATTGAAATCATGACCATCATGGGGGCTAAGATCGAGCGCAAAGAAGACAGTTTGGTCATTGATCCACGTGGGGTGAAGAATATGCCCATGCCATTTGGAAAGATCAACAGTCTGCGAGCTTCCTATTATTTCTATGGCAGTTTGTTAGGGCGCTATGGTCAAGCAACTGTTGGACTTCCTGGTGGGTGTGACCTTGGCCCACGTCCGATCGATTTGCATTTGAAGGCCTTTGAAGCGATGGGAGCTGCTATGACCATGGATGGCTCTAGTATGAAACTTGCGACTGATGGCAAGCCTCTTCAAGGAGCAAACATCTACATGGATACTGTTAGTGTCGGTGCAACGATCAATACGATTTTGGCAGCAGTCAAGGCTGAAGGTCGGACAGTGATCGAAAATGCGGCGCGGGAACCTGAAATTATCGATGTGGTGACCTTGCTCAACAACATGGGAGCCCATATTCGTGGAGCAGGGACAGATATTATTATCATTGATGGTGTTCCACAATTGCATGGAACGAGACATCAGGTGATTCCAGATCGTATCGAAGCAGGAACCTATATTGCCCTTGCAGCTGCTATTGGGGAAGGTATCCAGATCAATAATGTCCTATATGAGCATTTAGAGAGCTATATTGCTAAGTTAGAGGAAATGGGTGTGCGCATGACCATTTCTGAAGATAGTATCTTTGTAGAAAAGCAGACGGGCTTGAAGGCGATCCAGATCAAAACATCTCCTTATCCTGGTTTTGCGACTGACTTGCAACAACCGATCACGCCTTTGCTCTTAACGGCTGTAGGACGTGGTCGCATTGTTGATACGATTTATGAAAAACGGGTCAACCATGTACCAGAATTAGCTAAAATGGGGGCCACCATTTCGACCTTGAACGACCACATTATCTATGAAGGGCCAAATCAATTGACAGGATCCAGTGTGAAAGCGACGGATCTTCGAGCTGGTGCGGCTTTAGTGATTGCAGGTCTTATGGCTTCTGGAACAACAGAAATTACAAATGTGGAATACATCCTTCGCGGGTATTCAGATATTATTCATAAATTGACCCAACTTGGAGCAGACATCCAGTTGGTAGAGGAATAGTGACAGAACTAGGGATCTGATAGTGGTGGCTGGATACACGAACAATGGAGTTTGAAATGAATATTTGGACACACTTAGCTGCCTATTCACTAATTGAAACACAAAGGTTGTATTTACGACCTTTTCTCTTTGAGGATGCGGAAGATTTTTATAAGATTGCTTCGAATCCTGATAACCTACAATTTATCTTTCCTGCACAAGCCGATCTTGCTGAAACTCAATATGTACTCGCCAACTATTTCATGAAAAATCCTTTGGGGGTTTGGGCGATCTGTGATAAGGAAACTAATCTGATGATCGGCTCCATCAAGTTTGAAAAGTTGGATGAAATTAAGGCTGAGGCTGAGTTAGGCTACTTTTTACGCAAAGATTTTTGGGGGAAGGGCCTGATGACAGAGGCGGTCAAAGAACTGGTCAATTTATCGTTTGAGAAATTTCAACTGAAGGAGCTTAAGATTGTTACCCATGTTGAAAATGCAGGGAGTCAAAAGGTCGCTTTGAAGGCTGGCTTTCGTCTCTTTCGTCAATTCAAAGGGAGTGACCGCTATACGCGTAAAATGCGCGATTATTATGATTTCCGCCTAGGTAGAGGGGACTTCTATGAGTAAACACCAAGAGATTTTAGACTATCTCGAAAAATTACCGATTGGAAAACGGGTCAGTGTCCGCAGTATCTCCAATTTTTTGAATGTCAGTGATGGGACGGCCTATCGTGCCATTAAAGAAGCTGAAAATCAAGGAATTGTCGAAACGCGTCCTAGAAGCGGGACCATCCGTGTCAAATCGCAAAAAGCTGTACTAGAGCACTTGACCTACCGGGAAATTTTAGAAATCACCGGTTCTGAAATATTAGCAGGTGAGGAAGGTCTCGAAAAAGAATTTAATAAATTTTACATTGGTGCTATGACGGAAAAGCACGTCCTTGACTATGTGTCTGAAGGGGGGCTTTTGATCGTGGGTGACCGCACTAGCATCCAACGATTGGCTCTTAAGCATGACAATGCGGTCTTAGTGACGGGTGGCTTTGAGGTCAGTGAGGATGTGATTGATCTGGCCAATCAGGTACAAATCCCAGTCATCCGAACTTCACACGATACCTATACCGTCGCGACCATGATCAATAAGGCCTTGTCTAACATGCAGATCAAGACGGATATCTTGACAGTAGAACAGGTCTATCGGCCCTTCCATGAGTACGGCTATCTTTCTGAGACGGATACGGTCCGGGATTATTTAGATTTGGTTCGAAAGAATCGCTTTAGTCGTTTTCCGGTTGTCAATCAGCACCAGATGGTAGTGGGCGTCGTGACCATGAGAGATGCTGGAGATAAGGCGCCTCAGACGACCCTTGATAAGGTGATGTCACGGACCATTTTTACCACTAATTTGTCCACCAGCATTGCGACGATTAGCCAACGGATGATCGCTGAAGATTATGAAATGATTCCTGTTGTTCGTAATAACCAGACCTTGCTGGGTGTTATTACGCGTCGAGATGTCATGGATCGGATTAGCAAGGTGCAATTTTCGAGCTTACCAACCTTTAGTGAGCAGATTGGTCAAAAGATTCAAACAGAAAACGACCATTACCAATTCACAGTGGAACCGAGTATGCTGGAGAAAAGCGGTGTTTTGGCCAATGGGGTCATGATCGAAGTGCTGATGAAGGTTGTTCGCAAGATGATGCAACACAGTGGGCGTAGCTTGATTGTCGAACAGTTGATTATCAATTTTTTACAGGCTGTGCAGGTGGATGACGTGATCCGTATTGAACCCCAACTTGTTCGGCGAACCAGACGTTCAGCCTTGGTTGATTTTAGCTTGTATTTAGATCTGCAGCTAGTCGCGAAAGCAACCATTACGATTAAGATTAATTAAACAAAAAGAAATGAGGAGACAATGATTACATTAAAATCACAACGTGAAATTGAAGCCATGGATCGTGCAGGAGATTTCCTTGCCAGCATCCATATTGGATTACGTGACTTGATCAAGCCAGGGCTTGATCTATGGGAAGTAGAAGAATATGTCCGTCGTCGCTGTAAAGAAGCTAATGTCTTGCCGCTTCAAATCGGTGTAGAAGGTAGTCTCATGGACTATCCTTATGCGACTTGCTGTGGTTTGAATGACGAAGTAGCCCATGCTTTTCCACGTCACGTCATTCTCAAAGATGGGGATCTCCTCAAGGTAGACATGGTCTTGTCAGAACCACTGGATAAATCTGTTTTGGATGTATCGAAATTAGATTTTGATAATGTGGCGCAAATGAAGAAATACACTGAGTCTTATAGTGGTGGCTTGGCGGACTCTTGCTGGGCTTATGCGGTTGGAAATGTTTCGCAAGAAGTCAAAGATTTGATGGACGTGACCAAAGAATGTCTCTATAAGGGAATTGAGAAAGCGGTCGTTGGCAATCGCTTGGGGGATATTGGCGCAGCGATTCAAGAGTATGCGGAAAGCAAAGGCTATGGCGTGGTGCGTGATTTGGTCGGACACGGTGTCGGGCCTACTATGCATGAAGAACCAATGGTCCCACATTACGGTCGTGCGGGACGCGGTCTTCGCTTACGTGAAGGTATGGTCTTGACGATTGAGCCAATGATCAATACCGGTACTTGGGAGATTGATACAGATATGGAAACTGGTTGGGCCCATAAGACCCTTGACGGTGGCCTTTCTTGTCAATACGAGCATCAATTTGTGATTACAAAAGATGGTCCAGTGATCTTGACTAGTCAAGGTGAAGAAGGAACATACTAAAAAATAGAGAGGAAAGAATGGAGCTGAAGGCAAGTGTCTGGTTTCGCTCTTTGCTCTTTTTTAGTAAAATGGGGAGGTGACGAATGAAAAAGGTCTTACAAAAAGTACTGGGACAGCCATTTATAAAGGGCTTCGTGCGATTTTATCAGAGCGCAGAGTCTGATATCACCAGCATTGCGGTTGCCTATTATTTGTTGATCTCCATTTTCCCTTTGATGCTGATTGCAGCCAATATTTTACCCTACTTTCATATTCGTCCCACTCAGATTCTTTTAAGCTTACAGAAAGTTTTGCCAGCCTCCTTATATCGAATAGTGGCACAGATGATTTCGAGTGTGTTGACCAAACCTTCGACAGGCTTACTGAGTTTCTCGATTATTTCTGCTTTGTGGATCTTCTCTCAGAGCATTGCCTACCTCCAAAAAGCCTATAACAAGAGTTATGGGGTGGAAAAAGAGCGTGGTATTATCTGGGGGCGACTCTTTAGCTTTCTGATCAGTTTTGCCTTGCAGGGCTTGTTTGGACTCTCGCTCATTCTTTCCATGTTTGGGAAAATGATCGTTCGCTATCTCTATCGGACCTTTTCATTTGATCGGACGATTTATGTGCGCTTACTGAATTTGACAGAGCCGACCATCTACCTTTTGCTATTTGTCAGTCTGGTCTTGCTCTATTACACCCTTCCAAATGTCAAAATTCCAAAATTTAGATATGTATTGCCAGGGGCGACCTTCGTTGTTGCTGTCCTGTATGCGATCTTGAATATCTTTTGGAAATATGTGGATCGTTATGTGAGTCATTTCTTAGATGCTCGTTTCTTCGGTTCGGTCGTCCTAGCGGTCATTATGTTCTGGTTCATCTTGGTAGCTAAAATCATGATTATTGGTTGTATTTTAAACGCCAGTATCCAGTTTGCTAGAGAAGCCAAGTTCCAAACGCGCAGTGGAGAAATTGTCTCTAAGTTAAAATCAGAAGAAGTGGACTTTCGGCATAGAGAAGTTTCACAAACATTAAAGCGTCGATTACGCTTGATAAAAAAAGATAAAAAGGAATAAGGGAGAGTGGGACAGAAATCGGTCATTCGTTAGAATTCGATTTCGTCGTCCCACCTCCGCACAATTGAGTAGGGCTGTAAAAGCTGATGAAATCAGCGTAGTAGAGCCCACTCAACTACTGCGTCTTGCTCGACAATCCAAAAACAATTGAGAGGCTAGGACTTTTGTCCCAGCCTCTTTTTTTTATCCATTTTATTGCAAATGCAACAAAAATGTGTTATGCTATTGTCAATAGGAAAGGAGGAGTGAGATGAGTATTTTGCGTGAGATTGGCATCATTGCGCGAGCACTGGATTCTATAGCAAATATTGAATTTCGAGATTTAGATTTGGCGCGTGGTCAATACCTCTATCTGGTGCGAATTGCCGAGCAACCTGGAATGATTCAGGAAGAACTCTCTGAGCTCTTAAAAGTCGATCGCTCAACTGTTGCCCGATCCGTAAAAAAACTAGAAGAACGAGGATTGATTCAGCAGCGCCCAAGGGGTGAAAACCTTAAAACCAAGGAATGGGAATTAACTGAAAAAGGCAAGCAGATTTACCCCTTCATTTTAGGGGAACATCTTTACTCTGAGACAACTGCCTTAAAAGGATTTTCCAAAGAAGAAGTCGCACAGTTAGAGGAGTATCTGATCCGAGTTCGTGAGAATATCACCCTGGATTGGGAACTAGTCAAAAAAGGTCAAAAAAGAAATTATAGTGAGGTAAAGCAATGAAAGTGACAGTCGATCAAGCATTTTGGGATTTATTTCCAACAGCTAGAATTACAGTGATGTCCTTGTATGGCATTGATAATACAGTAGATGAAGCCAAGGATCCTTATTTCAAAGAATTATTGGACAAGGGTGCCAAGCGAGCATGGGAATTTATCGATGAAGAAAACTATACCCAGAGTGAGTTCGTTCAAGAGTGGCGCCAAGCTTTTAGCAAGTTTAAAACAAAAAAAGGAGCCCGATCTTCCATCGAGGCACTCTTAAAACGGGTTTACCAGGGACGTGAATTCTATCCGATTAATCCTTTGGTGGATCTTTACAATAGCGTGTCGATGGCTTATGCCCTTCCTTGTGGGGGAGAAGATATGGATAAATTGGTGGGTGGCCTCTCTCTAGGTCAAGCGAAAGGAGGCGAACCTTTCTTTCCATTAGGAGCTGACGAAGATGCGCCAGCTTTGGAAGGGGAGATCATCTACTACGACCAAGAAGGCGCCGTTTGCCGTTGTTTGAATTGGCGTGAGGCTCAAAGAACCATGCTAACTGAAGATACCAAGGACGCTATTTTGGTCATTGAAGCCATCAACGAGGAGCAGGCCAAACGAGCCCAAACAGCCATGCAGGAATTGAAAGATCTAGCCAAGGATTATTTTGGGGTTGAAGGCACCATCTATCAATTAAGTGCAGAGCATGCAAGTATAGAAGTTTAAAAGAATAAGGCTTGAAACAATCGTTTCAAGCCTTATTTTTGTTTTTAAAGACAAAGAGTTTACTAAAGACGTAATTGAGGACCACAATGGCCACTTGTGCAAAGAGGGTTTCAATCAGATTGATTTGACTCTTGTTATTGTTGACAAATTGCCCGATAATTCCTGGGAATTGCTTGACAAAAATCTCAGTCAAGGCCATATCTAGAATAAAGGTCCCAGAGCGCGCAATTGCAAATCGAATCAAGCGCTGAAACCAGCCCTTTCTTTCTTGTTTAAAGACAATGGTATCGTTGGTCGCAAAGGCAAAGAGGATCCCAGCGATGTTTCCAATCGCGGTCGCTAATCGTTCATCACGAGACACTTGATAGATGAAGAGGCGGGTTCCGACGGAAACAATGGTTGTGGCAACCCCAAAAAAGAGATAGGATAAAATTTCATTATCAAAAAATTTTTTAATTAGTATTTTCATAAATTCAGTCTACCATAAAACCTCAAAATATGCTATACTTGAAAGGTTGAAGAAATCAAACCTTCAACCCTTGGTGCTTAAGATCCTTTCGCCAAGCATATTACACGCGGGAAAACCGCTAAAGGAGAATAGATGAAACAGTTAACTGCTCGTGATATGGCACAAATTGCCATTGTTGCTGCGATTTATATCGTATTGACCATTACCCCACCTCTTAACGCTATGGCCTACTATGGCTATCAATTCCGTGTTTCGGAAATGATGAATTTCTTAGCTTTTTACAATAAGAAGTACTTGATTGCGGTGACGCTTGGTTGTATGATTGCTAACTTATTTAGTTTTGGATGGATCGATGTCTTTGTTGGTGGAGGTTCAACCTTTGTCTTCTTAGGACTTGGACTCATTCTATTTGGTCGATTCAAAAACAAGTTCTTGTTTGACGGTCTTATTCGCTTGGACCATTTCTTGTTTGCGATTTTCTTTTCCATCTCCATGTTTACGATTGCCTTGGAACTATACTACCTTCAAGGCCAACCATTCCTCTATAACTGGTTGACTATGGGATTGGGTGAATTCGCATCCTTGATTTTTGGAGCGATTGTGATCAATCAACTTTCTAAACGGATCGATTTTACAAAATAGGAAAAGGGAGCTTTGGCTCCTTTTTTTAATGCTAAGAATGCAGTAAATTCAAGGCTAAATTAAGATTTTATGATAAAATAAGAACATGAAAACCAGAATGAAAGAATTAGTGGAATTACTCAATCGATATGCTTACGAGTATTACACAAAAGACGCTCCATCTGTTTCAGATAGTGAATATGATCAATTATATCGGGAGTTGGTGGAACTAGAAACTGCTCATCCAGATGAGATCTTACCAGAGAGTCCAACTCACCGTGTAGGTGGTGTGGTTTTAAAAGGCTTTACCAAATACCAGCACCAGTATCCCCTTTATAGTTTGCAGGATGCTTTTTCGCGTGAAGAATTAGAAGCCTTTGATCAGCGTGTCCGTAAGGAATTTCCTTCTATCAGCTATGTATGTGAGCTGAAAATCGATGGCTTGTCCATTTCCCTCACCTATGAAAATGGAGTCCTCGTAACGGGGGCGACACGTGGGGATGGTTCTGTCGGTGAGGATATTACAGAGAACCTCAAGCGGGTCAAGGACATTCCTTTGGTGTTACCAGAGCCAGTGAACATTACAGTTCGAGGCGAGTGCTACATGCCACGGGCTTCCTTTGATCGGGTCAATCAGATCCGTCAAGAAAACGGCGAGCCGGAGTTTGCTAATCCGCGGAATGCTGCTGCAGGAACACTTCGCCAATTGGATACGACAATCGTGGCCAAGCGAAATCTTGCAACCTTCTTGTATCAAGAAGTGAGTCCGACGGATCAAAGCAGTCAGGAAGGCGTGCTTCAGAAATTAGCCCGCTTAGGGTTTGTCGTGAACCAAGAGCGAGTGCTGGCTGAGGATATGGAGCAAATTTGGGACTTCATCCAAAAAGTAGCTCAGCTTCGAGAGGATCTTCCCTACGATATCGATGGGATCGTCATCAAGGTCAATGATCTAGCTGTTCAAGAAGAACTAGGCTTTACCGTAAAAGCTCCTAAATGGGCTGTCGCCTATAAGTTTCCAGCTGAAGAAAAAGAAGCGAAAATCTTATCAGTGGATTGGACCGTTGGACGAACCGGTGTTGTGACGCCAACTGCCAATTTAACTCCAGTCCAGCTAGCAGGAACCACTGTTAGCAGGGCAACCTTGCACAATGTGGACTATATTGCTGAAAAGGATATTCATCAGGATGATACCGTCATCGTCTACAAGGCGGGTGATATCATTCCTGCGGTCTTGCGTGTTGTCAAAGATAAACGGGTATCTGATCAAGCATTAGCCATTCCAACTCATTGTCCGAGCTGTCAGAGTGAGTTGCTTCATTTCGAGGATGAGGTGGCCCTTCGCTGTATCAATCCGCTCTGTCCAGCTCAGATTAAGGAAGGATTGAACCACTTTGCAAGTCGGGATGCTATGAATATCACAGGCTTGGGTCCAGCTATTGTAGAGAAACTTTTCGCAGCTCAGTTGGTAGAGGATGTAGCTGGGATCTATCGTCTGACAGTCGAGGATCTTTTGACCTTAGAAGGCTTTAAAGAAAAATCTGCTGAAAAACTCCATGAAGCCATTCAAGCTTCAAAAGAAAACTCAGCTGAGAAGTTACTCTTTGGTTTGGGGATCCGCCATGTTGGTAGCAAGGTTAGTCAAATCTTGCTCCAAGAATTCCATGACCTCGATCAATTGGCTACAGCGGATCCAGAACGAATTGCCAGCATTGACAGTCTCGGTATGGTCGTGGCTGAAAGCCTCAAGCGTTATTTTGCACAAGAAGGATCCAAGCGCCTATTGCAAGAGCTTAAAGAAGCTGGTGTCAATATGACTTATCTTGGTGAAAAAGTCGCTGCTGATGCGGCCCTCTCAGGAATGACAGTCGTTTTGACTGGGAAGCTAGAACGACTCACACGTTCAGAAGCTAAGGCAAAATTAGAAAGTCTGGGCGCTAAGGTAACTGGATCGGTTTCCAAAAAAACAGATTTGGTCGTTGCAGGTAGTGACGCTGGTAGCAAGTTAACCAAAGCACAAGAATTAGGAATCCAGGTAGAAGATGAGGCCTGGCTTGAAAGTTTATAGAGGATCTTTATGGTAGAACGAATCAAAAAAGCCCGTTTAATTTATAATCCGACCTCTGGGCAAGAAATTATCAAGAAAAATATAGCGGAAGTCTTGGACGTACTCGAAGATGTGGGCTATGAAACTAGCGCTTATCAAACGACTCCAGAACCATTTTCTGCCCAAAATGAAGCAGAAAGAGCCGCTAAGGCAGGCTTTGATTTAATCATTGCCGCTGGTGGAGATGGTACGATTAACGAAGTGGTCAATGGGGTTGCAGGTCTGGAAAATCGTCCGCAGATGGCCTTTATCCCGACCGGTACCACCAATGACTATGCGCGTGCCTTGAAGATACCGATGGGAGATCCTGTGGCGGCTGCTCGCATTATCGAAAAGAATCAAACCATTCAAATGGACATTGGTCGTGCCTATGGCAGCAAGTATTTCATCAACATTGCTGCAGCAGGAACCATGACAGAATTGACCTTCAGTGTTCCAAGTAGTGTTAAATCTCGCTTGGGTTACTTTGCCTATGTAGCAGAAGCTGCTAAAATGTTGCCGCGAAACAAGGCTCGTAAGGTGCGGATCGAACACGATAATGGCGTTTTTGAAGGTCCAGCTTCGATGATTTTTGTGGCTTTGACCAACTCCATTGCTGGTTTTGAAAGTGTCGCACCAGATGCTAAGCTCGATGATGGAAATTTTACCTTGATTATCGTCAAGACTGCCAATCTCTTTAACATGTTGTCCTTGATGATTCAGGCTATTAATGGAGGCAAGCATGTGCACGATGAAAATGTAGAATATCTTAAGACCAAGAAGTTGTCGATCGAAATGTTAGGGAAAAATGCTCAACCATTCCGCATCAATCTAGATGGCGAATATGGGGGAGATACTCCAGTTGAATTGGAAGTCTTTCATAATCACTTGGAATTCTTTGCAAATATTGATGAAATCAACAACGATGCTTTGGTTCACACATCTGAAGAATAAAAACAAATAGTTGGAACCATGTACGTGTTTCACGTGCGAATGGTTCCTTCGGTATCAAATTGGAAATAGGAAAATGTTATGCGACAATACCATGTAAAGCTTCATTTTCATAAGCAAAAAGGAAATTATTTTGCCTATGATATGTGGCAATGGCAGGATCAAGTAGAAGGAAAATCAGTCTCTTTCTCCAAGTTAGATTATTTTGGAGTAGAGGGAAATCTGGTATATGAGAGTGAGGATGCCTTGAACCGGGGTCATGTCTTGGTTAAAGAGGGAGATTGGCTCACCAAAACCCGTGATTTTGAAATCGAACTCTTACCAGAAGGGCATGTTCGAGAAGTTTGGATTCTCGATGGGGACGATACTGTCTATTATTCTTTGCAAGCTGCTTTGACGAGTCATGCTTATAGTCATCGTCAGCCTCATGCCTACGATATGGCGACCCATGCCAAGGAATTTGACACCAAATGGGCTTATCAAGGCTGGCTTGGTCATCGGGAGGAAGAAGGGGAGTATTGCTTTAAACTATGGGCTCCTACTGCCAAGAAAGTTGAATTGTTGCTCTATCAATCAACAGACTTGGATGCGCCTATTTGGAAGACTATTCCGATGATGCGAGGCAAACAAGAGTCTAGCTACCATCCAGAAAACACCCACGGTGTTTGGATTCTAGATTTTCTAGGAAATTTAAGTGGCATGGCTTATCAATATCGTGTGCATTTTGAACACCAGAATCAAGTGACGCGCGATCCTTATAGCATTGCAACGACAGCCGATGGAATGCGCTCAGCCATTCTCTCAAGAGCAGATCGTCAGTTTGATTGGGGCACTAAAAAAGGCGCCGATGCGACTCCCTGGCGCCTGGACAATCCTTGTCAAGCAGTGATCTATGAGATGCACCTTCGGGATTTGACCAAGTCACCGACATCAGGTGTAGACGAGTCTTTGCGTGGGACCTATCTGGGGGCTTGCCAAGAAGGAACTGTCAATAGCCATGGCGATGCGACTGCCTTTGATTATATCCGTCAGTTAGGGGTCAATGTTGTGCAATTACAGCCGATATCTGATCGCTATAAACAGTACGATGAAGAAGGTCGTGTGACCTACAATTGGGGTTACGACGTTCAGAATTATTCTGCACCAGAAACCAGTTTTTCAACGGATCCATCCAATCCCAAACAAACCATGAAAGAGCTTAAAACTATGATCCGGGCTTATCATGACGCTGGGATTTCGGTAGTCATAGATGTGGTCTACAATCATACCTACTCAACTGAGCATGGTCCTTTCCAAAATACAGTGCCCGATTATTATTACCGGATGGAGCCAGATGGGCGCTTCCAAAATGGGACAGGTGTCGGAAATGAGACGGCAAGTGAGCATGAAATGTACCGCAAGTACATGATTGATTCCCTTACGCACTGGGTCAAAGAGTACCAGATCGATGGTTTCCGCTTTGATTTGATGGGCATTCACGATGTGACGACAATGAATGCTATTCGGGAGGCGATGGATGCTCTGGATCCTCGCATTCTCCTTTATGGAGAAGGTTGGGATATGGGAACCGGTCTCGCACCAGAGGATAAGGCTAAGAAAGACAATGCGGCGCAATTGCCACGTATTGGATTCTTTAACGACACGGAGCGCGATGCCATTAAAGGAGCTGAGGTTTATGGTTCCATCAAACGTGGCTTTGTCAGCCGAAAATCAACAGAGAATATCGTTGCGCGTGCTGTTCTAGGCAGTGCAGAGCTGGGTCATTATTTAAGTCCGAATCAGGTTTTGAATTATGTGGAGGCTCATGACAATTATAATCTCTATGACTTGCTTCAGACCCTCCATCCAAATGAAGAAGTAGCAGGCTTAGTCAAGCGCTCAGAGTTGGCTACGGCCATGAACCTGCTCTTCCAGGGTATGACCTTTATGCAATTGGGTCAAGAGTTTATGCGGACTAAATTGGTAGCGACAGGTCCTGATGGAGAGATCACTCCTTTGGATCGTGAGCGGGCCATGAATTCCTACAATGCTCCAGATTTTGTGAATCAGGTCAACTGGGATCTGGTCAGTCAAAACAAGGAATCAATTGCCTATATCCGAAGCTTGATCAATTTGAAGACAAGTCTTCCTGTCTTAGGGCTTGAAAGCTATGATAAAATCTACCAACAAGTCTTTATCCAATCTGCAACTAATTGTAGTGGACTTCTGATATTTGAACTAACAGGAGACAAGAAGTACTTGGTCATCTTCAACGCCAGCGGACTTCCATATTACCTCCAAAATTCAAATAAATTGAAATTGATGGTTGGGAATAGTCGTCATAAACGACCATTCTATGTGGAGAATTTAACAGCTTCTGTTTTTGAAGTCCTAGATGAAGGTAAAGCGTAATCTTTTTAAAGAAATCACAAAATCCCTGAGTTTTTAAACTCAGGGATTCTCTTTATTTAGAAGAACTGCTACTGGTCTCTGTTGAGGAAGAACTATCGTCTTCTGGGTGCAATTCTTTATAAGTAGGTGCCTTGAAGAGATCAACGGTGGACTGATTGCCACGTTGGTTATAAAGGCTGGTTGATTTGTCACCTTTTTCCTTTTCAATCTTCTTCAATGCCTTGAAGGAATTAGTGTAGGAATAATCATCTGGATTGACTTTTCCAAGATCATTGCCCTTGAAGAAGCGAAGGAGGTCACCGGTCTGGATGCTATCGCTAATCTTCAATTGAAGGTTAGCAGCTTCCCTAATCTTGTCCAGTTCTTCCTTGGTTTTTTCGTCTGGGTTCGTGATTTCTTCACCTGTTTTAGTGTAATAGGTCCGGCCACTATAGCTTGTATACTCAGGAGTTACAAAGTAGTTAGCGGAGCGGAAGGCGACGATTTGATCATGATCTGGTGAGAGCATATCTTGACCAACTTGGAGGAATTTGTTGGATTCAATACCTAGCAAATGTTCCAAGGTTGGAAGCATATCAATTTCGCCACCATAGGTATCAATGATGCCACCCTTATCAATACCTGGAACGACTACCATATAAGGTACGCGTTGCAACATGGCATTGTCATAGCTTGACCACGTTTCAGAGTTCTTACCAAGTAGAGGAGCAAGAGCTGGGTTACGGGAGTTTGAAATTCCGTAGTGGTCCCCATAGAGAACGATGATGGAATTTTTGTAAAGACCAGATTCTTTCAGGTAATCAAAGAAGGCTTTGATCGAAGAATCCAGGTAGTTAGCGGTCGCAAAGTAGCCATTGATGGTTTCGTCCTGTGTCTTAGCTAGAGGGAAGCCGAGATCATCTCCTGACAAGCTAGTTGTATAAGGATAGTGGTTGGAAACCGTAATGAACTTCGTATAGAAAGGCTGTTGCAATCTTTCTAGGTATTTGATGGAATCCTTGAGCATGTATTTGTCATTAAGACCATACTGGAAGGAATTGCTGCTGTTTTGTTTGGTGAAGTAGCTGGCATCAAAGAAGTAATTGTAGCCCCATTGTTTATAGGCGGTATTCCGGTTCCAGAAACTTCCAGCATTCCCGTGGAAAACAGCGCTTGAGTTGTAACCATTTTTTGAAAGAATAAATGGTGCAGCCTGTTGGGTATTGGTTCCACCATAGTTCACCATAAAGGAACCTTGGTTGAGTCCGAAGAGGCCTGTTTCAATCATGGTCTCAGCATCGGACGTTTTCCCTGCCTTGACTTGGTTAAAGACGTTTGAAAAGGCAAAGGTTTCTTTCGAGTGGTAAAGTGAGTTTAAGAAAGGTGTCACTTCATATTCTTTATCGTCTACTTTCAACTTGTAATCGATCAAGAATTGTTGGAAACTTTCCAGGTGAATGTAGATGACATTACGGCCTTTGGCCATTCCAAAGTACTCAGGATTAGGCTTGGCATAATGCTGTTGGATATATTCTTCCACCGGTTTTAAATCTGCTTCGGAGGCTTTGGAACGTTCTTTGTTGGCAGCATAGGTCTGGTTAGCACTGTAACCTAGAAAGGCTGGTAAGCCTAGGGCACGAACGACATAGTAGTTTGAGAACCCACGAGTCAAGAGCTCAGGCCGGTCAATTTCTGCAAGGAAAAGATTGGCCGAAAAGAGCATAGCAGACAAAGATGTGATCGCAAAACTAGCTCGTTTATTGAAGGGACGGTTATCCATTCGAATCCATTTCTTAAAGAAGAAGAAAGCTAGAATCGGGAAATCCAAAATATAAATCACATCCCAAGGGCGGAACAATTCTAAAGCAGCAGCTCCGAGACCGGCAGACACTTTGCTCGAAGCCAACATGGTATTAACTGTTACAAAGTCTGTAAATTCTCGATAATAAATGGAATTGGAAATCAACCAGATAAATAAGAGAAGGTAGATCCCAAAAGCCAAACTATAAAAGAGCTTGGTAGGTTTGATATAGAGTGCTAGACCGATTAACAGTAAGCTGACCGGAAATGGGTTGATCACTGCTAGAAAGATCTGATAAGGTCCCTGAATGTCTAAATTAAAATCAACTGAATAGGCCCACATGGTTTTGAACCAGTAGAGCAGCAGAAGGGTCAAGACAAATCCTAGTCTGGTACTCATGAAATTGAGTATCGAATTCGTAATTTTTTTCACAAAATGTTACTTCCTTGTCTTATTTCCTAAAAATTTTCATATACAAGTATACCACATTTTTATGGAGAAAGAAAAAAATGACTGTAAAGAAGAGGAAAGAAATAGGAGAGATACGGTATTTTATATCGTTCAAAGCTAAATGATGAGAGCTAGGATAAAATGGTAAAAAAAGTTCCAGTAAATAAAGCCTCCCTTTGTGAAAACTGCAGACTTTTGCTATAATAGAGGGTATGAAAAAACTCACAGTCAGTCGGCAAGTAGCTCGAAAACTAAAACAAGGACAATCGCTCCTTGAAAAGCAAGACCTTGATTCGCATCCTACCTTGGATCAAGCGATTCAATTGCTTTCAGGTGATGGTCAATCCCTCGGAGTCGGATACTTATCTGAACAGAATAAAGGAATTGGATGGTTTGTTTCTCAAGAGTTGGTTGCTTTTGATCAAGCCTTTTTTACGGAACTTTTCATCAAAGCCAAGCAATATCGTCGTTCTTATTATGAGGATGAGAAGACAACTGCTTTTCGTCTCTTTAACCAAGAGGGCGATGGTTTTGGCGGCTTTACGGTTGACTTATATGATGAGTTTGTTGTCTTTTCTTGGTACAACCTTTATGTGTATCAGATCAAGGAAATCATTTTAGCGGCCTTTCAAGAAGTTTTTCCTGAAGTCCGAGGGGGCTATGAAAAGATTCGCTTTAAAGGCTTGGACTATGAATCGGCCCATGTGTATGGTGAAGAAGCTCCGCAAGAATTTTTGATTCTGGAAAATGGGGTCTCTTACCAAGTCTTTCTCAATGATGGCTTGATGACGGGGATCTTTTTGGATCAGCATGAAGTTCGAGGAAGTTTGGTCGATGGCTTAGCTGCTGGACAGTCCTTGCTCAATATGTTCTCTTATACAGCTGCTTTTTCTGTTGCTGCGGCAATGGGTGGAGCAGTTGAGACAACATCGGTCGATCTGGCTAAGAGAAGTAGAGAATTATCAGAAGCGCATTTTGTGGCAAATGGCTTGGCGCTGGATGCTCATCGTTTTGTCGTGATGGATGTCTTTGACTATTACAAATATGCCAAACGCCATGACCTAAGCTATGATGTGATCGTGCTCGATCCGCCTAGCTTTGCGCGGAATAAAAAACGGACTTTTTCAGTCGCTAAAGATTACCATCGGTTGGTCAGCGAGGCCCTTGAGATTTTAAATCCAGGTGGGACCTTGATTCTCAGTACCAATGCGGCAAATGTGACCAAAGATAAATTTAAAAAACAAATCGAAAAGGGATTTCAAGGTCGTAAGCATCGCTATGTAGCGGAATATGGACTTCCGGGTGATTTTCGATGGAACAAGAAAGAAGAAAGTAGTAATTACTTAAAAGTATTTACGATTAGGGTGGATGTATGAAGTTAGTTGTTTCGATTATGCCTCGCTCCTTAGAAGAGGCGCAACAACTAGATAGTTCGCGTTACGAGGATGCAGATGTTATTGAGTGGCGTGCGGACTTTTTAGAAAAAAGCGAGATCTTAACTGTTGCTCCTGCAGTTTTTGAAAAATTTGCTGGACGCGAAATTTTATTCACCTTGCGGACTCGAGCTGAAGGTGGAGAGATGGAGCTGACCAACGAGGAATATGTTGGAATCCTGAAAGATATTCAATCCATCTATCATCCGGATTATATCGATTTCGAGTATTATAGTCACCGTGAAGTCTTTGAAGAAATGTTGGAATTTTCAAATCTTGTGCTCAGTTACCATAATTTCCAAGAGACACCGGAAAATATGATGGAGATCTTATCGGAATTGACCAGCTTTTCTCCAAAATTAGTCAAGGTATCCGTTATGGCCCACAATGAACAAGATGTTCTTGACTTGATGAATTATACGCGTGGTTTCAAGACACTGAACCCTGAACAAGAATATGTAACGATTTCCATGGGCAAGGTCGGGAAGATTTCGCGCTTGACAGCTGATTTGACAGGCTCTTCCTGGTCTTATGCTAGAGTCGGAGAAGAAAGTGCTCCAGGTCAAATTCCTCTTGAAAACATGAGAAGAATTCGGGAGTTATTAAATGAAGATTGACGGATATACTCGGATGGCAGCGGTCATTGCCCATCCCATTCGTCATAGTATTTCTCCTTTCATCCATAATCTAGCCTATGAATTAACAGCGACCAATGCTGCTTACCTGGCTTGGGATATTGCTGAAGAAGATTTAGAAAGCACTGTCAGCCAAATCCGGAAGTTAGATATGATCGGGGCCAATATTTCCATGCCTTTTAAGCAAAAGGTCTTTCCTTATTTAGATGAAGTGGATGAGATGGCTCTAAAGATCGGCTCTGTCAATACCATCGTTCACCGTGATGGCAAGCTTAAGGGCTATAATACGGATGGGATTGGTTTCTTTCGTAGTTTACCTCCAGCTTTCTCCATTAAGGGAAAAACAATGGTTCTCTTAGGTGCAGGTGGTGCAGCTTTAGCGATTATTGCGCAGGCGATTCATCTAGGTGTAAAACGTATCCTTGTCTTTGTAAGAGAGGAAAGATTGGTCCATTATCGTTCCAAGGTTCAGTTACTAGAAGATGCCTTTGATTTCTTGATAGAATTGTATGCGATTGAGAAAAATGAAGACGTTCAAAGCTCCTTTAATCAAGCCGATCTCATCTTAAATGCCACTGGTGTTGGGATGGATAGTGAGTCTCTTCCGATAGCGAGTCACTTGACCTTTCCCCCACATGCCTTAATCGTAGAGATGGCCTACTATCCGGCAGTGACCCCCTTTTTGCAACTAGCAGTGAATCAAGGAAACCAGAGGGTAAATGGGTTGGGAATGCTCTTTTATCAAGCTGAAGCAGCCTTTGAATTGATGACTGGGAAAGTATTTCCTACAGAGTCTGTATGGGAAGCATTGACAACAGAATATCACCAATTTGTATGTGACTAAGAGAGGGTTTTACCTTTTCCTATTGAAAAAGCTTTATGAGATTAGAACAAGAACTGATTTTTAAAAAACAGTCTTGCTCTAGTCTCTTTTTCATTTTGTTTGAGACATGTGCCTTATTTCATGATAAGATAGAATGAAAGAATAACACGAAGGAGATTCCTATGAACGTATCGGTACCTATTCCAGGACATTCCTATGAGATTGTGATTGAAAGAGGTGGTCTCAACCAGGTTGGAGACTGGTTGCGCACTCTTTGGGGCGATAAAAAAGTCGCTATCATTTCCGATAACCGCGTGGCTAAGCTATATGCAGCTATTGTAGAGAATAGCCTTAATAAAGCTGGTTTTCAAGTGGTACGCTTTGAGTTTCTTGAAGGCGAAGCCAGTAAGAATTTGACCACTGTTTCAAAAGTTTATGACTTTCTAGCTACCCAGGGCATGACGCGCAGTGATGGAATCGTTGCTCTTGGGGGTGGCGTAGTTGGTGATTTGGCTGGTTTTGCGGCCTCGACTTATATGCGGGGAATTTCCTTTGTCCAGATTCCGACTAGCTTGACTGCACAGGTGGATTCTTCTATCGGTGGAAAGACTGGAGTCAACACAGCCTTTGCCAAAAACATGGTGGGCACCTTTGCCCAACCGGACGGTGTGTTCATTGATCCTGAAGTGTTGAGCACTTTAGGGCAACGTGAATTGATCGAGGGGATGGGCGAAGTGATCAAGTATGGTCTCATCCAAGATACGGAACTTTGGGAAGAATTGGAAGCCATGGATGGTTCTGTCCAGAGTATTTTAGAGCATGCAGAGAGCATCATTTCCCATTCTTGCCTGGTGAAGCGAGACCATGTTGTGGCCGATGAGCTGGACAATGGCATTCGACTGTATCTCAATTTTGGTCATACTATTGGACATGCTATTGAAGCGACAGCTGGTTATGGGCAAGTTATGCATGGAGAAGCCGTCAGTATGGGCATGGTGCAGCTCTCCCGAGTTGCAGAAGAAAAGGGCTTGATGCCAAAGGGAATCACTCAAAAAATCGAAGAAATGTGCCGGAAATTTGGCCTTCCGGTGACCTATGAGAACTGGGATAAAGAAGCCCTTTATCAAGCCTTGACCCATGACAAAAAAGCGCGTGGAACTAGCTTGAAATTAGTAATTGTTCCAGAGTTAGGGCAAGCAGCGATTCATCAAATCCCTCTTCAAGAAATGAAGGACTTTTTAGAAAGAAAGGAATAAGGTCGTATGAGATATTTAACAGCAGGAGAGTCCCATGGGCCTCGACTAACAGCCATCATCGAGGGGGTTCCGGCAGGCCTTCCTTTATCTGAAGAGGATATTAATAAAGAGCTCAAACGTCGACAAGGTGGCTATGGTCGTGGTGCTCGGATGAAAATCGAGAGTGACCGTGTTGAGATCACATCAGGTGTCCGTCATGGCTTGACCATGGGAGGTCCGATTACTCTGAACGTGACCAATCTGGATCACCAAAAATGGCTGGAGATCATGAATGTAGCACCGGTCGAAGAGAAAAAGAAAAATCTGCGTAAGATCACCAAGCCACGTCCTGGTCATGCCGATCTAGCCGGAGGGATGAAATACCGTTTTGACGATCTTCGTAATTCGCTCGAACGTTCTTCTGCCCGTGAGACGACCATGCGTGTAGCCGTTGGTGCGGTTGCTAAACGGATTTTAGAAGAGATTGGCGTTGAAGTGGCCAGCCACATTGTTAATTTTGGGGGAATCGAGATTGCAATTCCCGAGAATCTAACCGTTTCAGAAATCAAGGAAAAGGCAGCGAAGTCGGAAGTTTCGATTGTTGTGCCAGAACAAGAAGAAGCCGTTAAGGCTTACATTGACCAAGTGAAAAAAGATGGCGATACCATCGGGGGAATTGTGGAAACCTTGGTTGGCGGTGTGCCTGTTGGACTAGGATCCTATGTGCAATGGGACAAGAAATTGGATGCCAAAATCGCTCAAGGAGTGGTCTCTATCAATGCCTTTAAGGGAGTTGAGTTTGGCCTTGGTTTTGACGCAGGTCGCCTAAAAGGGAGTCAAGTCATGGATGAAATCATCTGGTCTCAGGACACTGGCTATACCCGTCGCACCAATAATCTTGGTGGTTTTGAAGGGGGCATGACCAATGGTGAGCCCATTCTGGTTCGTGGCGTCATGAAACCTATCCCGACTCTCTACAAACCCTTGATGAGTGTGGATATTGAAACTCATGAGCCTTATAAGGCGACGGTTGAGCGCAGCGACCCAACGGCTCTACCAGCTGCAGGAGTGGTGATGGAAGCAGTGGTCGCAACGGTCCTTGCTACAGAAGTGCTTGAAAAATTCTCATCCGATAACTTGGAAGAATTGAAAGAAGCTGTTGCTAAGCACCGGGACTTTACTAAGAATTTTTAAGAGAAAGAGTTTTCCTTTGGAGAAGAAAGTTGTTTATATTGCAGGGTTGGGCTTGATTGGTGCTTCACTTGCGCTAGGCATTAAGAGGGCCCACCCAAATGTGACCGTTCTTGGTTACAATCGTAGTGAAGCCTCTCGAACCATCGCCCTTGAAAGGGGAATGGTGGATCAAGTGACGGATGATTTCGAAGCCTTTGCCCCTTTAGCGGATATTATTATTTTGGCGCTTCCGATTAAGCAAACCAAGTCTTACTTAGAAACCTTAGCTGGCCTGAATTTGAAAGACCAGGTACTGGTGACAGATGCTGGCTCCACCAAGGCAGAAATTGTTGCACAAGCTGAAAAGGTATTTACAGATAAGGCTGTTCGCTTTGTGGGAGGGCACCCCATGGCTGGTAGTCATAAGACAGGTGCAGTAGCGGCAGATGCAACCTTATTTGAAAATGCCTATTATATTTTTACCCCTTCCAGCTTGACGACAGGAGGTGCCATGGAAGAGTTGAAAGAGCTTCTGAGTGGATTGGGATCCCGCTTTATTGAAATCGATGCCGCGGAACACGATCGAGTGACTTCCCAGATCAGCCATTTTCCTCATATTTTAGCCTCGACTCTGGTCGAGCAGGCCGCAGCTTATGGGGAAGAGCATGAAATGACCCGCCGTTTTGCAGCTGGTGGCTTTCGGGATATGACACGGATTGCGGAAAGTGAGCCAGGCATGTGGACCTCTATTCTCTTGTCCAACCCTCAAGCGATATTAGAGCGGATTGAAGATTTCAAAGACCGTTTGGATCAGGTGGCTGAGACCATTCAAGCCGATAACGAAGAGGCTATTTGGTCCTTTTTCCATGAAGGGCGGAAGCACCGAAAAGAAATGCAGATCCATCAGCGTGCTGGACGCGATAGTGCCTATGATCTCTTTATCGATGTCCCCGATCAGGAAGGTGTGATCCTCGAAATCTTACAACTCCTACAAGGGATTTCCTTGGTTAATATTCACATCAATGAAGAGAATCGTGAAGATATCCACGGGATTTTGCAGCTGACCTTTAAAAATGCAGAGGATCAAGAGCGGGCTCAAACATTGATCAGCCAGGCGACGTCTTATACCGTCCTTGCTCGCTAGGTCTACAGAAGGATTTGCATCAAAAGGCCTGCTTCATTTTAGGAATATTGAAGGAAAAACAGTATAATAGAAGTATCTTATCAGTAAAGGAGCCTAGAAAATGGCAAATATTTATGATCTAGCAAATGAACTCTCTCGGACCCTTCGAGACCTTCCTGAATACAAGGCTGTCGTAGAAAGCAAGCAAGCGATCGAAGCAAATCCAGAAGCGAAAACGCTGTTTGACGAATACGTCGCTTTCCAAAATCAACTACAAGGCTTGATGCAATCCGGTCAACTTCCAACAGAAGCTGTGCAACAAGAAATGAAGGACTATATGGAAAAAATCCAAGCAAGTCCGATTGTGAATGAATTTTTCACCAAACAACAACAATTGTCTATTTATCTTGCAGATCTTGAAAAGATCATCTTTGAGCCGATTCAAGATTTATACAAATAGAAATTTCTACCAGAGTTGTAATTTCGACTCTGGTATTTTCGTTCGCCAGTAGAAGAAAAGAAACGCAAAAAAAGCTTGGAAACATTCGTTTTTTGTTCCAAATTTTGGATCAAAAATTGAATTCATGCCCTAATTATGATAGAATATGTGGAAAAGCACTCTGGAGATGGCAATGAAATTAAGAACCAATAGCAAGGCTCTAAAGGGAACCATTCGTGTCCCTGGTGACAAATCCATCAGTCACCGCTCCATTATTTTTGGAAGTCTTGCAAAAGGCGAAACCAAGGTTTATGATATCTTGCGAGGCGAAGATGTGCTCTCTACAATCCAGGTGTTTCGTGATTTAGGAGTCTCCATCCAGGATGATGGGGATGTGATTCGGATTCAAGGGGTAGGCTTTCAAGGTCTTCAAGCTCCGACCGCTCCCCTTGATATGGGCAATTCAGGAACGTCTATACGTTTGATTTCAGGTGTCCTAGCAGGTCAGGATTTTGCAGTGACCATGGTTGGAGATGATAGTCTTTCCAAACGGCCCATGGATCGTGTAGCGATTCCACTGCGTCAGGTGGGAGTAGAGATTGCTGGTCAGGGAGAGCGCGATTGCCCGCCATTACATGAAAAAGGGACACATCAGCTTCAACCCATTCATTACCGTTTGCCAGTCGCATCGGCTCAAGTCAAGTCTGCTCTCATTTTTGCAGCTTTACAGGCTGAGGGTGAATCAACGATTATCGAGAAGGAAAAGACGCGTGACCATACGGAGGATATGATTCGCCAATTTGGTGGAGAGATCCAGGTGGATGGAAAAACCATCCGCATCCAAGGTGGACAAGAGTTCCAAGGTCAAGAAGTCATCGTTCCTGGAGATATTTCCAGTGCAGCCTTTTGGTTAGTGGCAGGCCTCATTCTGCCAGAGAGTGTGATCAAGATTGAAAATGTTGGCATCAACCAAACGCGGACAGGGATTCTCGATGTGATTCAAGAAATGAGGGGAGATCTCACCATGGAGGATCGCGATGAAAAAGCAGTCTCTGCAAGTCTCACTGTTAAGACTTCGTCCTTAAAAGGGATTCGGATTGATGGGGAGTTGATTCCACGCTTGATTGATGAATTGCCGATTATTGCTTTACTAGCGACACAAGCAAATGGTCAGACCGTGATTGCAGATGCTGAGGAGCTTCGTGTGAAAGAAACGGACCGCATCCAGGTCGTAGCAGATAGCCTCAATGCTATGGGTGCCAATGTCGTGCCAACGGAAGATGGCATGATCATCACTGGACCGACTCCTCTACATGGAGCTGACTTAGAGACCTTTGGAGATCACCGGATTGGGATGATGGCTGCCATTGCTGCCTTATTGGTGAGAGATGGAAATGTGGTGTTGGATCGGGCAGAGGCCATCAACACCAGTTACCCTAGTTTTTTTGAAGATTTGGAGACCTTACTGCATGGCTAAAATTTTACTTGGTTTTATGGGAGCTGGGAAAACGACCGTTGGTCGCATTCTTGATCCAAAGTTCCATGATATGGATGAATTAATTGTTGAAGAGATCGGTATGTCGATCAATGACTATTTCGCAGTGGAAGGAGAAGCAGCCTTTCGTCGTCGCGAGGCTGAAATGCTGGAGCGTTTGTTGGAAAACGAGGCAGCCATTATTTCCCCTGGAGGCGGGATTGTCGTCAATCCTCATAACCGTGCCCTTCTGGAAAAAAATCCGCATAATATCTACTTGCGAGTGAATTTTGAGACCTTGTATAGCCGGATTCAAAATGACAAAGCCATGCAACGCCCCCTCTTTTTAAACAACACAAAAGAAGAATTTAAGAAGATTTTTGATGGACGTTTGCCTTTGTATGAAGCGATTGCTACCCATATTGTGGATGTCGAGGACAAAACACCTGAAGAAATTGCGGAGATCATTCGATGCTTGTAGGCTATCTTGGTCCCAAGGGATCTTTTACCCATGATGTGGCCACTCATAGCTTTCCAACTTCTGAACGCATTGCCTATCGGACGATCACAGATGTCATCAAAGCTTATGAGAATCAAGAGATCGATTTTGCAGTCGTCCCCGTTGAAAACTCTATTGAAGGCAGTGTCCATGAGACCCTTGATTACCTCTTTCATCAAGGGACGATTCAGGCCGTTGCAGAAGTGGTCTATCCCATCAAGCAACAGCTCTTGGTGGCTAAAAAAGATCGTCTCATTCGAACGGTCTATTCGCATCCACAGGCTTTGGCTCAAGGGAAGGCTTTTCTAAGGGCCCATTATCCAGATGTGGCCATGGAAATGACGGCTTCAACAGCCTATGCAGCGCGCTATGTAGCAGAACATCCAGACTTGGAAATTGCAGCGATTGCCCCTCTGGCAGCAGCAAGTGAGTATGGCTTGGAAGTCCAGGCCAAAGACATCCAAGAAATCGAGGACAATTATACACGTTTTTGGATTTTAGGGGCCAAAGAGCCCGCAATCTCAAAAACTTTAAGTCCGGCCCTTCAAAAAGTTAGCTTGGCCTTGACCTTACCAAGTAACCTGGCAGGAGCCCTCTATAAAGGTTTATCTACCTTTGCTTGGCGGGGGATCAATTTAACCAAGATTGAAAGTCGGCCACTAAAAACAGCTTTAGGAGAATACTTTTTCATTATTGACCTCCTAAACGAAGCGCCTGATCTTCTGCAGTTTGCCTATCAAGAATTAGACAGTTTGGGCATTCAGACAAAAGTCTTGGGTCAGTATCAGGTCTATACCTTAAAAGAAAATGGAATGGAGAAAAAATGAGTAAGGAATCAAACTTTCTATCTCACCATGAGCGAAAGCGATTAGAGTACTTATACTCAAATTTTCATTATTTGAATGAACGAGAACAACTAGAATACAAGTACCTGCTCAAGAAGAGTCAAGGAGCTTATGAGGAATCCAGACCTACTACGCCTGAAGTAGCAAGTACTGAAGAAGTTCAAGGTGAGGTTTCAGAGCAAATCGGTGACCTTCCTGTCTACCAGTCACGTAGCCAAAGGTCTAAGAAAAAAACTGCGGTAGCTGGTGGTGCGGTGAAAAGAAAGAAACCCCGCAGAAAAATTCGTGTGAAGAGAATCCTCAAATGGCTTGCTCTCTTTTTCTTGCTTATTATCGGCGGCATGGTCTTCATGTTTGTGAAAGGCCTCAACAGTAAGCCAGCTGGCAAAGATGCTAAACCAGCTGTCGTTGAGAAATTTAACGGCAAGAAGTCAAGAGATGGGGTCAATATCCTGATCTTGGGGACAGATGGTCGGATCGGTGAGAAGTCAGATGAGACCCGGACAGACTCCATTATGGTGGTTAATGTCAATAACAAAGAAGGCAAGATCAAGATGGTCAGCTTCATGCGGGATACATTGGTCCATATCGATGGTGTCAGCCAGCAAAATATTCCTGAATATGATGGCTACTATGACCAGAAGCTCAATACTGCCTTCACTATCGGGGAGCAAAATAACAACCAAGGGGCTGAATTGGTGCGTCAGATGCTCAAAGACAACTTTGACATTGACATCCAATATTACGCCATGGTCGATTTCAAGACCTTTGCGACAGCGATCGATACACTCTTCCCAAATGGGGTCGAGATGAATGCGCAGTTTTCAACGGTTGATGGCGAAAAAGTCAGTGAAGTAGAAGTACCAGATGATTTGAACATGAAAGACGGTGTCGTTCCGCAGCAAACCATCAAGGTTGGAAAACAACGGATGGATGGCCGGACCCTTCTCAATTACTCGCGTTTCCGTAAGGACGATGAAGGGGACTTTGGTCGGACCCGTCGCCAACAAGAGGTTATGTCCGCTATCATGCATCAGATCAAGGATCCAACCAAACTCTTTACGGGATCTGAAGCCCTTGGGAAAGTCTTTGCCATGACGTCTACCAATGTTCCTTTCTCCTTCCTATTGACCAATGGACTTGGACTAGTCGGAAGTGCTGGAAAAGGAATTGAACGAGTGACCATCCCAGAAAATGGGGATTGGGTCGATGCCTACGATATGTATGGTGGCCAAGGATTGCTCGTTGATTTCGATGCTTATAAAAAGAAATTGTACCAAATGGGACTGAGATGATATAATAAGGGGATAGGAGTTTTGAAAACTCCATCCCTTTTAATTTGTAGAAAGATTGAACACCATGTTAAAGAAAAATGAAATTGTAGACGTTGAGATTGTCGATTTGACTCACGAAGGAGCAGGAGTGGCTAAGGTCGATGGCCTGGTCTTTTTTGTGGAGAATGCCCTGCCAGGAGAAGTGATCCGCATGCGCGTGCTCAAGGTCAATAAGAAAATCGGTTACGGAAAAGTAGAGGAGTACCTGGAAAAATCCCCTCACCGCAATGAAGAGTTAGACCTGGCTTACTTGCGAAGCGGTATTGCCGACTTGGGCCACCTGGCTTATCCAGAGCAGCTGAAATTCAAGGCCAAGCAGGTCAAGGATAGTCTCTACAAGATGGCAGGAATCTCCGATATCGAAGTGCCTCTGACCTTGGGGATGGACCATCCTGTCCAGTATCGCAACAAGGCCCAGGTGCCTGTTCGTCGAGTCAATGGTCAGGTGGAGACAGGCTTCTTTCGCAAGAACTCTCATGATTTGATGCCGATCGAAGACTTTTATATCCAAGATCCAGTCATTGACCAGGTGGTCTTGGCACTTCGGGATTTGATTCGTCGGTTTGACCTTAAGCCTTATGATGAAAAGGAACAATCTGGCTTGATTCGCAATCTCGTCGTTCGTCGTGGCCACCATTCTGGAGAAATTATGGTCATTTTGGTGACAACTCGTCCCAAGGTGTTCCGTGTGGACCAGTTGATCGAGCAGTTGATCAAGCAATTCCCAGCCATAAAATCTGTTATGCAAAATATCAACGATCAGAATACCAATGCCATTTTTGGGAAAGAATGGCGAATTCTCTATGGTCAAGACTATATTACCGATCAAATGTTGGGTAATAGCTTCCAAATCTCTGGCCCAGCCTTTTACCAGGTCAATACAGAAATGGCAGAGAAGCTCTATCAGACAGCTATTGACTTTGCGGACTTGAGAGCAGAGGATGTCGTGATTGATGCCTACTCAGGAATTGGGACCATTGGCTTGTCAGTTGCCAAGCATGTCAAGGAAGTCTACGGAGTGGAAGTTATCCCAGAAGCAGTAAAAAATAGCCAGAAGAATGCTAGTCTAAATGGCATCACCAATGCCCACTATGTCTGTGATACAGCAGAAAATGCCATGAAGAATTGGCTCAAGGAAGGCATCCAACCAACTGCTATCCTAGTCGACCCACCACGCAAGGGCTTGACCGAAAGCTTCATCAAAGCAAGTGCCCAAACAGGGGCTGGCCGCATCGCCTATATCTCCTGTAACGTCGCCACCATGGCGCGTGATATCAAACTTTACCAAGAGTTAGGTTATGAATTGAAGAAAGTCCAGCCGGTGGATCTTTTTCCGCAGACGCATCACGTCGAATGTGTAAGCTTGTTAGTGAAACGTAGCTAATCCTCAAAAGGTTCACTGAACCTTTTGAGGCCACAAACGCACCATGTTGAGGCGGTGTCACTACTTGTACGAGCTGAGGCATCAGCGAAGTAGAAACAGATGATCTGCCCATGTGACAAGGTGAGACCGAAGGTCGAGAAGGTGCCCTGGGGTATAGCTGTCGTAGAGTAAGGAGTTTACGACGAGACAATACGGTAACAGCGAACCGCCGAGTGTGTGAGTTCGTTGGATTGATGTCAAAAGTTGCACTCGCTAAGTAAATAAACTGTAGAAAACAAAGGCTTGTTCAATTCAATGTATGATGAATTACTGGCACCAAAACCAAAGAAAAAGAAATAATTAAATTAGAAGTTGTAGGGGGGAGTATGAGAATCGGAGTTATTCAAGCAAGTTCACAAGCACCCAAAAATCAAATAATCTATGATGCTGTAGTAAAGTACGCTCCAAAGAAATCTGAGGTTATAAATTTTGGCTGTACGATAGAAGAAAATGAAAAATATTCGTATATAGAGATTTCTATTCTTGTAGGTATCTTGTTGGCAAGTAGGACAGTTGATTTTGTTGTTACGGGCTGTTCTTCCGGACAAGGAATGATGCTTGCTTGTAATAGTATGCCTGATGTCATTTGCGGATATGCACCTACACCGAATGATGCCTATTTATTTGCCCAGATTAATAATGGAAATGCGATATCATTACCATTAGGTGAAGATTATACATGGTCAGGTACTGAAAATCTCGAAAGAACAATAGAAGCTCTTTTCTCGGAGCCATTTGGGCAAGGATACCCAAAAAGTGAGGCAGAGAGAAAGGTAAGAGATGCTGAGAAACTTAAAGAAATAAGAAGAATCGGGCAGATTCAGTTTGAAGAATTCGTAAATGTACTAGATATATCATTGTTTGAATCAATAAAGAGGAAACAGAATGTAATTCAGAATGTAAAGGCGTATGGGAAGAAAGAAATAGCTGATTTAATGAAATGAACAAATTCTAGTTTGTCTAGGTAATACCTTTTAACGATAGCCTTATTTAATCATTAAAAGGTATGTGAATATGTTTTCAGATACAGACAAGACTACCTGACATACTTAGTGAGCACTCGTTTCAATTAGAATATGTGAGTTTGTTATAGAAACTTAGTTAAACATCTCGCTTTTTCATTTCAAGGCGAGAGGTTTCAAAGCTCCACTGGAGCTTTGAACTCCCCAAACCATTTGAGTCCCATAAACGCATCATACTGAGGCAGTATCGTTGTTGCGAAGAGTAAAAGGATGAAAATCTTTTATTTCAAGCGTTTTGTCTTTGTAGATAAAGGCAATTTTGACATCAAAAAAGTCCTAAAATGGTACATAGAAGTAAATGTATATGTGGATATCGTTCACATATCGGATAAATGAATACAACAATAAATATTTATATCTTAAGCGAGAACTATTCTACATGGTTCTCGTTTTTTTGCGTCTAAGGAGAAATTTTGTAGAACGAAATGCAGTCATCACATTATATCGTGATTTCTTATCTAGTCCGACAAATTGTCCTGGATATTGTTGAGGCCATATCGCTTATGGCTGAATTGGACAAAAGTGTCATGGTTCGCTTGGAATCAAATGGAGGTTTAATATTAAAAGAACATGGAGGAGTGTTATGAAACGAATTACCACAAAGCAATGCCAATCTTCAGAATGGTATTATAAATTACCTAAAATTCTTTTTGAGGATGAGAAATATATGGATATGAAAGGTTGCTTATGCGGTTCTTAAAGACCGCTAAGAGCTGTCTCCTAGTCTTAGTTGGGAGGACAATCCCTATTATATCAATTGGCTTAATGATTTCTTTGGAAATACGGGTGTCTCGCCCAGTTCTTTCTAACCTTCTGGTAGGGTAATTCAGGAGACAAGTTACTAGAATGCAAGACCAGAGAGACAGAGTAGTATTACCAGATTGAAAAGGTTTTTTGTCAGCCAAACAGAGGTACGGCTCAAAGTGATTCTAAGGCTTTTGAAAGTGTACGAGGGGAACGTTATGATAACTCGATTCCAGGAGGTGGCGATGGTATGGTTATGCCTATGGCTAGTGTACTTGGGAAGTAGCAGCTCGGATCAAGCAGTTAGGATTAAAATTCAAGGGCAGAAATGGGGAAAAGATTCCTAATATCAACACCATGGGAAATGCTCAAGACATGGTGGCAATCACAGCAATTCTGGGTGGTGAAACAGGCTCTATTCCAAGAGCTGAAGTTATTATCTCATTTGTCGGTGACAATCATAGAACCTTTGTTACTTATGGTCATGTGTCTTTTGTTAAGGAGGTCTATCCAGATGATTGATTTCTGGTATCGGAAACTAATGTTGATGGAAGACGGTTTTCTCAGGCAGATAGTGCCATGGGTTTTGCTTATACGACGAAACAGAGAGTCTTTACTTGAAATTTTCTAATATTTTGGTGACTTATAGTTTTTGTAAGTCACTTTTTATTATCAAAAAACTTGCATTTTATCATTTAAATTGATAAAATACGTAAAAAATGATAAAAAGGAAAAACAATGAATGTTCAAAAGATAATTTCTATTTTTCAATCGTTTTATATTAATGTAAGTGTTGAAAAAATAGCTTTAACTTTACCAATTAGTTTTGAAAAAAGATTTCAATATGTCCAAATGAAGTTTCATAAGGAGTCATTTTTATTGATTAAAGAAAAGAGAAGAGGAAGTTTAGACTCATTTGTTACTCAAGCTCGTATTATGGGTGAAAAAGCTAGCATGGACGTTATTTTGGTATTTTCAAAGCTATCTGACATTGAAAAAAAACAACTCCTTCAAGCTAGAGTTCCTTTTGTAGATTTCAAGGGAAATCTCTTTTTTCCTCCATTGGGATTAGTATTGAATGCTAATGATGATGTTGCAACATCTAAAGAATTAACACCTAGCGAACAATTAACTTGGATTGCCTTTTTATTGACAAAAGGTCAAAAAGTAGTAGATGTTGATATGCTTTCACAGGTAACTGGACTTCCAAACTCAACGATTTATAGATGTTTGAGGACTTTTAAAGCTTTAGATTGGTTAAATAAGCCAAATAAACTTTACACCTATACTGCATCAAAGAAAGAATTATTCTTAAAATCAGAGTCCTATTTATTTAATCCCATCAAAAAACGGCTCTTATTGCCCAATGTAGATCTAGAGAATATAAAATCTGCTTCTAGTCTTCTATACGGTGGTACTTATGCTTTATCCTATTTGACTTTTTTAGCTGAATCGGATGAAAATAGTAGCTATGTCATATCACATAGACAATTCAATAAATTATCCTTGCCATTATCTCAGCATGTTTTAGAAGGCAAGGTATTAGAGATATGGCGATATAGTCCTTTTGTATCTGAATTTTGGAACGATTTTAAAGAAAATCAAGATAGACAGTTTGTAGATCCTATTTCTCTTTATTTGACCTTAAAAGATGATGATGATCCACGTGTGGAGGAAGAGATTGAAGTACTAAAAAATAATATATTACAGTATCTAGGAGAAGATGATGCCAGCTAATACGAAAGCTATTTTTCAAGAAATGTTTGCGAATTTTCAAGACTATTATGTTTTGATTGGAGGGACTGCAACCTCTATTGTATTGGACTCGCAAGGGTTTAAAAGTCGGACAACAAAAGATTATGATATGGTCATCATAGATGAATTAAAAAATAAGGAATTTTATGATACCTTGAATCACTTTTTAGAATTGGGAGAATATCAAGGAAGTCAGAAGGATGAAAAAGCGCAATTATTTCGATTTACAACAAATAAACCTGAGTTTCCTTCTATGATTGAACTATTTAGTATTTTACCAGAATACCCATTAAAGAAGGAGGGGAGAGAAACACCCTTACATTTTGATGAAGATGCTAGTTTGTCGGCCTTATTATTGGATAAGGATTATTATAATATATTGGTGCATGAAAAAGAATCCATTCAGGGATACTCAGTGTTGAGTAATCGTGGTTTAATTATTTTCAAGGCTAAAGCTTGGTTGGATATGAGAGAACGCTCCGCCACTGGTACTCAAGGTTTAAGTAAAGCCATTAAAAAACATCTGAACGACATTACTCGATTAACAGCTCTATTAGTAGGGAGTGAAAAGCTATCAAATATAACCTCTAGTGACACGGTAAAAGCAGATATGCACCGTTTTGTGATAGAACTTGAGTCTGTGATATCAACTATTCCTCAAAATGATGATATTTTATTGAATAGGGATGAAGTTTTTGAAATTTTGAAAGATTTTCTAGATAGTTAAAATTAATTGTAATCACATAGATATATCGAAATGGCCACACTCGGTTGTGTACCAGCTTTTGATAGATATTTTGTTTTTGGATTAAAATCACAAAAGGTTGTCATTGGAACCTATAACATTAAATCTATTTTACAACTAGTAATTTTTTATGAGAACAACATAGAACAATTAGATTCAGTCCCCCAAAAATTTATTGTTGCTGACATGCTATATCCTCAAATGAAAATTCTTGATATGGGATTTTGGCAGATTGGTTTTGATTTAGATAATAAATAACTATTTACGTCTAGTCTGGAGCCAACTAATGGATTTACTTTTAAATGGTGTTTTTCACCTTACAGAAAAAGAAAAGAACTATAGTAAAAGGTAATTTACCGAAAAATATTTTTAGGCTTTCATAGAAAACATCGTAACTATGAATTTGAAGAGATTGTTTTTGATTGAGAATCAATTTTCATTGAATAGCTTTTAGATAATTAGCTTTTAGAGTATGGTATGCTACATATTAATTTTATTATTAGGGAAAGCGACTAGATAGCATCGTATTAAGATATTTTTACATAGATGATATTGCATTTTGAATTATAACAAAGGAGTACTAACATGCCGAAATATACCGACGAAGATATTAGAAAATTAAATAAAATCACATTAAAAATTGCTGGTGATTATTTAGGCATAAGTTCACAAGCAGTTGCGATAGGTCTTAGAAATAATCTTCTTCCAATTGGTTTTGCTATTCATAACGAAGAAAGAGACAGACGTTTCACTGAGAGTTGGTCATATCATATTATCGCTGAAAGAATGATTTCATACAACCACGGAAAACTATCAGAGATCCGTGTTGAGAATATTGAAACTAGTTTAGATAAAATTATAGAGGAATTTAACGGTTTAAAACAAGATTTACTTTTTATATTAAGCGAAAATGCAGAAGTGAAGAATTAGAAGTTTTTGAATTTGCGTTTTCGCTTGGTAAATATAAAAATGGTGATGTAAAATATAAGGGTAAAGGTGTTTCAAATGAAGATGATAAAGACCTTTTCTAGAGAAGAACTCTATGAAGAAATCTGGGAGATAAGTGCGAAACAAGTTTCATTGAAATATGATTTAAGTTATTCTGACTTACTCAAGAAATGTAAAGAATTTGAAATCCCAATTCCAAAGGGTAGTTATTGGTATCGTAAGAATGCTGGACAAGACTTAAGTGAACTTATCGTTCCATTACCACAAAATGACATAAATGAGGTTCATATTGATAGAAAAAGTTTAAAGAACAGTAGAATTAAAGCTGCTAAACATAAAGAAGATAGTACGGAGGATAAAAACGAAGATACTGTTAAACTTGATACAACTAGTATAAGAGGTTCATTATCATTTATAGAGGACGATAAAATAGAGCGTATTATTGAAGTAGTTTCAAACCTAAACCAGGATCCAAATAAGAGATTACATAAATCTGTAGCTAATCTAAGATATAAAATTACAGAGTGGAGTAAGAGGGAAAAAGCAGCTTCTTATCCTTACTTTGATTCTAGGCACAGATATAATGATTTAAAAGAACCTAAATTTGTAAAAAGTATTTCACTAAATTCTCTTCCACGTTTATATCGCTTTTTAGATACACTAGTTACTGTAATTGAAAAAATCGGCGATAAAGTAACTTCAAATTGGGATATTCAAATTGAAAAGGATATTGTTCGTTTTGAAGTTATAGAATCAACAGACAAAGTAACTCATGAATTAACAAAAGAAGAAGCTAAAGAACTAGCAGAGTACAATGATAGCGTTAAGTTTAATAGATATGCTTTTAAACCAAGAATAAAGAAGTATGACTATATACCAAACGGAAAATTTCGATTTAAGATAATAGATGGTAAATACATTAAAGATACTAAAGAATTTACACTTGAACAATCAATACCAGAAATAATTGTTTTAATTTACCAAGAGTATTATAAAGTTAAGAACTTACGACTTGAACGTGAAGAGAGAGAAAGACTATACGAAGAGGAGCAGGAGCGAAAAAGAAAATTACAAAAAAGAATCGAAGAAGAGAAGAAGCGGACAAAGTCACTTCTTAATATGTTGGAAGATTTTCAAACAGCAAATGATTTAAGACTGATGGCTGATAAATTGGAGATAGCAGGGAAACTTAGTAAAGAGGAAATTGATTGGATTAGATCCAAAGCTGACTGGATTGACCCAATAGTTTCTTCAACAGACGAATTACTAGGAATTAGAAATCATGAAAATTCTAGAGAACAAAAAGAACAATATCTAAGTAAGAAAAGGTACTACTGCTAACTTTGTGTTTTGGTGTTTTAGTAATTTACTAATTTCTAGAAGTAAATAACACAGTTATAATTATTACAAAGACTATGTTTTAGTAATTAGATTAAATTTGACGTAAACTGTAAAAAATAGAAAAATTACAATGGCATTCGAGTTTGTACTTTGAACGTGTATATTCAGTAATTTACAAGGTGAGGAACTTACAGTAATTTTTTAAACGAACAGAAGTTGAGGTGTAGAAATAAAAGATGTAGAAATCGTTATTGTTAACAATTGTTTTTGTACCATTTTTGAATTTTTGTAGAGAATAGTGAAAAAGTATATACTATTGGTTATTATACCTGTTATTAAAAAAAACAAAATTACTCGAGGTTAAATATGAATCAAAAGTCATCATCAATTTTGATAGGATTACTGGATGAAATCAATAATTTAAAGCAGAACAAAAAGATTTGGATAATTAAAGAAAATCCGGCATTATATTTTTCGATTATTAAAGATCTTTATAATGAAAAATTTTCTGAAATCGATAATAGTTTAGTACAAAACTTCTTTACATTTTTATCACATGGCAAACTTCCTTCTGGTTCAGATTATAAAAATTTACGTGATCAATTAATAATCCCTATCTTTGAAATTAAAACTTCAAAGCTATCAGATTCATCTGAAGTTAGAGATGCGATATTAAACAAAATTACTCATCAAATTTTCTCTCTGAATTTATCTGATGAAAACTGTACTCTTACAAACGTTCTAATTTGTAGACTGCTAGATGCTAAAGTAGCATGTAAATATTTTTATGGGCCTTCTAATAATTACTACACTGATCAATATCGTGAAAATCTTCGTTTTATTGATAATATACAGATTAACAAGTTAAATGAAATTAATTTAGATGATCGCAAGTTTTCTTCAGAAGTTTTAGAAGAAATTGTTTATAAGCCTGATTCAGATCTTATTAATTATCAAAATATACTTTATACTGATGAAAATTCTGCAAAATTGTTAACTTATGATTCATTTCTTGAATCCAGAATCACTGATAATGATAATAATGTTACCAACCTAGAGGTTATTAAAAATAACGAAACTGACTACATAGTCACATTTGATTTCAATGAATATCAAGGCCAATATCCTGCGACGTCGGATTTTTTCTTTAGCGTTAAAATAACACACTATGTAGATACTGAAATTTGGGAAACATATATAGCTGATTCTTTCAGAAATTACCAAAATAGTAACTACAAATTAGCTTTTCTTCTGGGGTTTATTGCAATTGAGTCTTTTATTGAAAACATCATCTATACAATAAAAACAAAGTTTCTTAGAAAAACAGTACGTGAATTATATTACGAACAGTATGGTATGGATGGACTCACGTTTAAAGAACTCCAATACTTTTTTTCAGATTCTCCAAATGAAGAATTTCAAAAGGAAACTAATCAACTAAAATATGAACGTAAGGGGTTAGATAATATCTTATGGTATGTCAATTTATATAGGAATTTTTCAAATGACCAACGTAATTTAACAAAAGATAAATTAAAAGATATTATTAAATTGATATCACAGCTATCTCATATTAATTCTAATCCAACAGATTTGACTATCATTGATTTTGGTCAAGTTTTCGGAAATCAAAGTAGTATAGAAAACGTAATACTCAATACCTTGACAAAATATTCTGAAACACGAAACAAACTTGCACACGGCTCGGAGTTAAGCGAAGAAGAAAGAGATTTTCGACATCTCTACTCGAATCTTATAATAGTCTTTGCTGCATTCATTGAATATTTAAATGGTAAAATACTTTATTAATCGTGTAGATTTTTAATAATTTGGAGATACCTATGATACTAAGTCTTGTGAAATAGAATAGTTTTATTTGTTTGTTTTGTATCATAGTATCGTTAAAACTCATATCATTTGGGTATCGTTCTATAATATACATGCTTGCTATCACGACATGTTGAGGCGGTATCACTGCTTGTACGAGCTGAGTCATCAGCGAAGTAGAAGTAGATGCTCCGCCTATGGGATAGTACTCGTAGAATGAGGAGGGAAACCGACGAAATGATACGGTAACAGCGAACTGCCGAGTTCGTGGCTCTGCTCTTCCGAACTGAGTCAGTCGAAAAGTAGAAGGAGATGGTATTAGTATCAATCAATGAGTAACAAAGTAACAGCATGATTCGAAACATTTGCTTGTAATTTGCGGAGGAACATCAATATGGATGGAATAACAAAAGATTCTATAAAAACGGCTAGACTAATGAAACAATTATGGCCCCAATTGACCGATAAAGAAGCTATTGATGAAGTAAAAAGATATACGAATGGCAAAAATACTGCAATCTTTACTGAAGTTGAAGGTGACACAATTGTAGGTCTAGCACTATGTTCACTCAGATTTGATTATGTTGAAGGTTGTAAATATAGTCCTGTTGGATTCTTAGAAGGGATTATTGTCGACGAGGAATATCGTTTAAAGGATATTGCTAAAAATCTCTGTACAAAATGTGAGGAATGGGCGAAAAATAAAGGATGTAAGGAATTTGCAAGTGACTGTACTTTAACGAATACGGATTCTATAAGATTTCATCTCAATATTGGATTTCAGGAGTCAAATAGAATTATTCATTTTAAGAAGAAATTATAATTTCAGAACGTGGTCAAAATTTATGTATCTTTAGGAAGTGTGAAAGAATGGACGAACAAATTTTTTTGATGGGTGGAAATCCGCCGATAAAGAATCATACGATTGTTAATAAAATTGTGTCATCAAGGAAGATCTAAAGAATTGTCATTTTTACAGTTTATCGAGAAAATTGGCAACCCTATATGAAAAAGTACACGGAAGTTTTCCAAAGCCATTTTTCTAATCTAAACACCGATTACTTACTCTTGGACACTGAGCAGATTGATTTTGATAGCTATCTAGATGCTGATGTCATTATCATCGGTGGTGGAGATACGGAAAAATATATAGCTACTTATGTCAATCAGGAGTTCAAAAATTATATCGATCATATGCTGAATAAAGGGGCAAAAGTTATAGGGTTTTCTGCAGGAGCCCTATTATTAGGAGAAAAAGTCTATGTCTCACCTAATGATAATTCAGATCATCAGATAAAGATAAAAAATGGATTAGGACTCTTTAGTCAGTTTTTAATTAGTGTCCATTATGATTCCTGGAATGATAAAGCTAATAAGGATAGAGCTGAAGAACTCGTTAATGTTCCCATAATTCCACTAAATGATCATTCCTGTCTTGTATTAGATAAACTTGGAAACATTATTGAGAAAATTGACTAATTTTCATTATGTAATTCTGGATCTAGGATACTAAAATGTAGACGAACTGGATGGGAGCCAAATTTTTAAGTTTGATGAAAATGGACTATTGAATTATAGTAATTAAGGGAGATAGAAAAAAATGGCTTCAAGTAAAGAATATTTAAATTTCATCTTAGAACAACTATCCGATTTGGAAGAAATAACATATAGATCAATGATGGGCGAATATATTGTTTATTATCGCGGAAAAATTGTGGGTGGAATTTATGATGATAGATTTTTAGTGAAGCCTGTTAAATCTGCAATAGCATATATGCCAAATGCGAAGTATGAGTTACCATATGATGGAGCAAAGGAAATGCTGTTGGTAGATGATGTTGACAACAAAGATTTTTTAACTGGCTTATTCAATTCAATGTATGATGAATTACCTGCACCCAAACCAAAGAAAAAGAAATAATTAAATTGGAATTTGAGGAGAAATAATGATTTTAGAAACGGAAAGATTGATTCTTAGCCCATGGGAAGAAAGTGATGCTAATGATTTATTTCAATATGCCAGTGCTCCAGAGGTTGGTCCGAATGCAGGTTGGCCTGTACATACTAGTGTTGAAAACAGCAAGGAGATCATAAAAGTATTTTTTCCGCACCTGAGACATACGCCCTCGTTTTAAAAGAAACGATGCAGCCAGTGGGGAGCATAGGCTTGATGATTGGCTCTGCAAGTAATATAGGTATTCCTGATACTGAGGCGGAGATTGGTTACTGGATAGGAGTTCCGTATTGGGGTCAGGGTCTGATACCTGAGGCAGTTCGTGAGATAATGAGACATGGATTTGATGACCTGAATCTGGAGAAATTGTGGTGCGGTTATTTTGACTGCAATACAAAATCAAAGAGAGTTCAGGAAAAATGTGGGTTCCGTTATCATCATACAAAAGAGAAGGTGCTATGTGTATTGGAAGGTGTTCTTCGCACAGAACACATAACCTGTCTATCAAAGGAAGAGTGGATTTCAATTAAGTAAATCCCAGTTTGTCAGAGTAAGGAGTGTATGACGAAACGGTAGGTAAAAGCGTAAAACCGTAACAAAAGGAAAAATGAAAAGCCGTGAAGTAGCTTCTTTATTCGAATAGAGTGGAAGTATCAGAGTAATAGTTGAAGTTGTGCTTCTAGATACTATAGCCTGTCATGCTATCAATTTATTTCAAAATTTCTTGGAGGATGGACTTATCATGAATCAAATTCTCACCAACATCATAATCTCAGGAAGTGGGCATATTCCTGTAACCTTTCTTGAAGGAACAGAAGTTGACTTGTAGGAGACTGCAATCGAAAGGTTGCGGTTTTTTGTGTTGTTTCGTGGTATAATAAGCTAAAACGATAAACGGTATGATTGGTTACTAGCTGTAGGAGTTATATTATGGGTAAGTGGACTTGTCAATGTGGATATCCAATGAATGACCATGCTGCCCCAGACCCGAATGCTTTTTCGGTATTCTCGGATGAGTTATGGGAAGAGATAACGGATACCGCAGATGAAAATAATAAGATTGATTATTATGATATTTCTGATGCTTCGTACTATGCTTGGCAATGTCCAAATTGTCATAGCTTGATGGTATTCGGTGAGGATGAGAATCCAAATCGTTATACTTTCTATAAGTGGATAGATTTAGATCGTAAAGAGAAGGAGCTAACTGATCAAGAAACTGATTCAAATTCATCAGATGTAGTTTATAGAGTCGCATCAGTCACTTTCTCAGAGTTTGGTGAGGAGTACACCTATATTTGTGAGGATGAAGCAATCAGGGAAGACCATTTTGTGGTTGTACCTGTTGGAATCAACGACGTTGAAAAGATTGCTCATGTTGTGAAAATATATCAAGCTTCGCAAAAAGACATCTCATATCCAATTGACAAGTTAAAGTGTGTGATTAAGCGTTATTCTGATTTTGATAAAGAGAAAGCAAAAGAGATTGCAGCGGAATTATTGAGGTCAGGTCGATGTTTGCAAATAGATGATTTTTCTACATCAGTAGCAGCAGATGAATATTTTGATATTTTGCACAATAAACTTGGATACTGGTGGTTGGAACTGAATGGCGTTCCCATTCCAATGAAGGTTGTCCTATTGAATTCCAACTATGAAAAATACCACGTTGACTGTGCTGTACATATTAAACCTTTCAAGATGAATTATAGTACTTTCCAAACTTTGAAGTTATGTACTGATTTTGAGATTGACGCTTCACGCTGGGTTGATGTCATTTCTTATGAATATGTTTGGGGAAATTCCTGGGAACTGGATGGTATCCAGTTTGGGATAACCTGTCAGGAATCAACAGAGGAGGATGAAGTGACACTTGGCAAATACAGCCGTGTCCCATATTATAACGACTGGCATCCAGATTGGAGCGATAGATACGGTTTTAATGTAGCTTGGAAACCACATGAATCTGATGAAGACTTGTCGGTAGGTTTTTACATTTCTTAGAGTGATAAATTCGCTCAATCATATAATAACAAAGCCAGACTAGTCACTTTATTCTATAATAAAGATGCTTTCCTGCACCACGTTGCATCTGTAGTTCTGCTGGTAAAGCATAAAAATCTTTGAATGAAATATTTTTAAAGTGTTTGTATCCCAGCAAAGAGTTAAAGAGCGACTATCTAAGTTGGTAAATAACTTCAGGAGGTTTATACGTTATGCTTAGATCTTATGTAACCAAGAAGCACTTATTCTTCTATTTTATAGCGATTATGATTACTTGGCTGGAGGCTATTATTACACCAGCTTTGATTCAGTATATTGTCTCCAGTTTTACCAATCACCAGTTGCATTTGCTATGGCAGGTCTTGTTTTGGGGGATTGTTGGAAATCTGATTCTCTTGCTGGGTTTGGCGGGGAAACGTTATTACTACGCACGAGTGCTGACAGACTTCAAGTCGGGTATTAAGAAGGGGATCTTTCAGACTTTCTTATATAGCCGTCGGATAGCGGATGAAGAAGTTTTGTCAGACTTGGAAAATGATGTAAAACAGCTAGAAGATAATTATATTGAGCCGACTGTTATTATCATTTCTTCTTTGGGATTTACAACCGTCTCTATCTGTTACGCTCTTTGGACTAACTTTTATCTTGGCTTGCTCTTTATCATTTTTTATTCGATACCTGTACTTTGTAGTGGAATTGGCTCTAAACGTTTGGATGAAATTACGAAGGAGAAGTCCTTAGCTAATCAAGCCTATGTCTCTCAAGCAACCAATATGATCGCAGGTGCTCGTTCCATACGGTATTATCGGGGACAAAGTTTGTTTTACAAACTGTTCTCCAAAGATTTGCACAAGGCTCTAAAGGAAGAAATCGCCTATGAAAAGCAACGGACCATAAATAGTCTCTTTATCAATGGAATTGATGCTTTTTGCTCTGTTGCGCCTATTGTCATTGGTGGTTTCATGACCTATTATAACTACCTATCTGCAGCCAGCTTTGTAGGAATTTACCTCGTATCGTATAATATTGGCTATCAATTTCAGGAGTTATCTTACTTTATCAATACTAGAAAATCAGCCAAGTCTCTCTGTTATAAATATCAAAAATTGCTGGGGGTAGACTTGGATATGCCTTCTGTTCTCGAAGGTTCTGTCTTTCCTATCCAGTTAGAGAAAGTCAGTGTAGAGCGTGATGGTCAAGAAATCCTAGCCTCGTGTGACCTTACTATTGAGGAAGGTGAAAAGATTGCCATTATCGGAGAAAGTGGGTCTGGAAAAACAACCTTACTGAACCTAATCTATGGTGAAATTGAGCCTAGTCATGGTCGGATTCGCTACCATGGGCAAGAGCTAACCTCGGATGAACTCTATCAGGCAGGAGCTTACATTCTCCAATCTAGTCATATCTTTGATGGTTTAAGCCTAGAGGAAAATATTGCTTTGGGACAAGAACTTGATATTGTAAGGATGGACGAAATCCTGCAACAAACTGGTTTGAAAGATCTTCAAAACAAAAACCTTAGCAACCAGACTCTGTCAGGCGGTGAGAAGCAGCGCTTGGAAATTGCCCGTGCTCTCTATCACAATCGCCAATTTATCCTAGCTGATGAGGTCAAAGCCAATCTGGACTTTAAAAATCAAGAGAAAATCAGTCAACTTCTCTTCTCCCTCCCTCAAGCACTCGTAGAAGTGATTCATCACTATAGTGAAGAGGACTTGAAGCGCTATGATAAGGTGATAAAACTGGAGAAATAGTGGAGGTATAGATTTCAGAAAAGAGGGGCAGGTTCATTCTTTTTTGTGGGATAGATAATAAAAATTCTATTTAAAAATATCAGTACTATTACGTCAGACGAGGGATATATCTAGTGAAAATCCTACAGTAAGGAGTTTAAATATGAAATTCCATGAATTTGGTGATAGGAATTTGCCTCCTATCTTACTGATACATGGCGGTGGCAGTTCTTGGTGGAATTATCTTCGTCAAGCGCGGATCTTGTCAGAAGACTACCGTGTTATTCTACCCACTTTGAATGGCCACGGTGAAGAATATCCACTCGATTATGTTTCTACGGAAGATTCTGCTTTGGAGATCCTAGACTATGTCAAAGCAAACTGTGCTGGGAAGTTGTTTGCAATCGGTGGCGTTTCACTTGGTGGTCAAATTGCTATGGAACTTTTGTCCTTAGACAGCGAGATAGCTGAGAAGGCCATCATAGATGGAAGCCTCTGTATTCCACAACCAAGGTTAGCTAAAATCAGCATCTTTCTAGTAGCTCTATTTGGTAAACTGATGTTCAGTAAATTTTCTTGCAAACTTCAATTAAGCATGATGGACAAACTCTATCCTAACCTGGCTTATTCAGAGGAAATAAAAGCATATTATTTGGAGGATCTGCCAAGGACGCCTATCAAAACATTGGTGACCATTTACAAAACATATATGGGGCGTTACAAGCTCAAGGACACAATTTCTGCTAGCAAGGCGCAGGTTCTGTATATCTACGGTGAAAAAGAATTGAACTGTGTGAAAGCATCAGCGAAATTATTTCAGCAGCTACATCCCAACACGATCCTGTATGAAGCAAAGGGCTATAACCATGGCTATTTATCAGCTTACCTGCCTCAAGAATGGATTGATTTGGTTGAGCCATTTTTAAAGAGTGGTTCATTGGAAATCTGATATGCTGTAAGGAGGAATCTTATGCTAGGAGCAATAGTAGGAGACATTGTAGGTTCTGTTTACGAATGGGGCAATATTAAAACGAAAGACTTTCCATTATTTCGTGAGGATTGTTTTTTCACAGATGACACTGTTATGACCTGTGCTGTTGCTGAAGCCATCATGAACGGTGGTCAGAAGGATGACTTTATTGATGCCATGAAGAAATATGGCAGGATGTATCCCGATGCTGGGTACGGGCCTAGGTTTAATACATGGATTCAAAGCAATGATTGTTCCCCTTATAATAGCTTTGGCAATGGCTCTGCCATGCGTGTTTCTCCTTGTGCTTGGGTGATGGATTGTGGTTTCTGTGCAAGAACAGGTACTTGGCCATCTAGTAGAAATCTTGCGAGAATTTCTGCAGAGGTGACTCATAACCATCCAGAGGGTGTCAAAGGAGCTATGGCGACGTCTGATGCTATCTTTCTGTGTCGTTATTACTTTGGAGGCTACAGTGGTGACTATGGAAAACCGATCAACGATAACCCTACAGAGTGCAAGAGACTCATCAAGGAATACATAGAGCAAGAGTATGGATATAATCTTTCTCAATCACTCGATGACATTCGTCCTAACTATCATTTTAATGAAACTTGTCATGATACAGTACCCCAAGCCATCATTGCTTTTCTTGAAAGTACAGATTTTGAAGATGCGATTAGAAATGCCATCTCTCTTGGTGGGGACAGTGATACTCTTGCTGCCATCACCGGGAGTATAGCAGAGGCCGCATATGGTATTCCTGATTGGATTAAGGATAAAGCCTATACCTATTTAGATGAGCCTTTAAAGGATGTGCTTAGCCGATGGGAGCAAGAAGTTTCAATAACATAACAGAGATTAGATAAAGACAATCAAAAACACTAAAGCGACGAGATAAGTAACAATTTCGTCGCTTTTTGCTTAAAAGTTAATGTTGCTATGGATTTATTCAGGCACCTAGTTAGATTTTTGCTGATTCAAGAGGAGGATACAAGTCATTACTGAGATACAGGATACAAGAATCAGATACCAAAGATTTTCAAGACCAAAACCATGATCTAGCATCAAGCGGTATCCCCAAGAAGCGGGGAAAAGACGCCCAATTGCTTGAAGAAAATCAGGTAGTAAGATGCTAGGAAACATGATTCCTGAGAGCATAATTGAGGGTAAAAAGACAAGTTGCGCTATCATAGTAATCTTTGCTTGATTTTTTACAGTAAGGCCCAGTATACTTCCGACACTCAACGATACGATAATGTAGATGCCCAGTGCGAGAAAGAATAGGGGAAGTTGACTCGGTAGACTTGCTTTAAATAAAATTGGAGCAAGTAGTAGGATCACTATGCAAGTCATTATCAAATGAACAAAGGCAGAGAGAACCATGGTCACCAATCCTAAGTGAATAGGCACACCATTTGCTTTATAAATCTTTTTTATGTCGCTTCCGTATGTTTCAATCAAGGAAGGCGGTAAGCCGAGAAAGGCCCCCATGGAAACACTCATGACAATCATTGACTGTATGAGTGTACTACCCATTTCAGGCATAACGGAAGTAAAAATACCACCCATGAGAAGAAAGAAAATAAGCGGTACAATATAGTAAGTAACCAAGAGAGACTTACTTCGTATGTCCAATTTCCACTGTAATGCTAGGCTATATAAGAATCCTTTCATTCCGATCCCCTCCTTGCCATTTCGATGAAATGCTGCTCCAGTGTGCCACGATCCACCTTAATATCCAATACATGGATATGTTTCTGTTTGCATTCTTCCAATAATGAAATCAAAGTGTCCTCGATCGTATCTGTTTCAAAAGATTCCTCTCCGTCCCGGGTCTTTAAATGGATGAAATATTTTCTTCCCAACCTGTCTGTTAGTTCTGAAGGAGTACCACAAAAGACAATCTTTCCACTATTCAAAATAGCAATGCGGTCACATAAGTTTTCAACTTCGGCCATATCGTGGCTTGCCAAAACAATTGTCTTACCCTGTGATTTGAGCTTTCGGATTTGTTCATGGAGGGATAGTCTTCCTTCAACATCAAGTCCCGCTGTCGGTTCATCGAGAAAAATAATATCCGGATTACTGATAAGTGCAAGAGCAAGATGTAATCTTCTTTTTTGACCGGTGGATAATTCTATGTATTGCGACTCCTTCATTTCTTTTATGCCAAGGGCCTTTAGCATAGCATCATCAATGTATGTATGATTCCATTTTGCAAAGAGCTTTATGGCTTCCATTGGTTTGATGTGGGCGGGTAGAGAGGAGGACTGTAGTTGAATTCCGGTTTTCCCGTTTACAACGATAGTGCCTTCGTCATATTTTCTCAGACCTTCGATACATTCAAGCGTGGTTGTTTTACCAGCTCCGTTCACTCCGAGAAGAGCAAAGATTTCTCCTTGTTTGATTTGAAAATCGAGACCACTAAGAACCATATTGCTACCATAACTTTTCTTTAATCCAGAAACCTCTATCGTGTTTTTCATGGTTCTACCTCCTCAAGGGGATTGGTTCCAAGCCTTGAAAAATAGACTTGTAAAGCAGGCCCTAAATAATCATTAACGATTTTTTGCTTTTCTTCCCAAGCGTTTGAGGCGGTATCAATATTCCCAACCTCCATCAACTTCGGAAGCATGCTCATATCACCATTTGTAAACTCCATAATCAAGCTCCAGTATTCTTGCACAACCTGCTGGCTTTGTTCGCTTTCAACTGGCACGTTTTCTTTTTGAAGCTCCACGATTTGATCACTTAGGTGGTTCAACCTATCCATAAAATCTTGTCCGCTTTTCTTGTCAAATCGACTGCGTATCTGGTCGAGCGTATCATCATCAAAGCGCTTAATGAGAGAGTAGGAGTCATTCTTCATCTGTAGATTGACAATAATGTCTGCATATTTCTTAAAATTGACCGTTTGTATTTGTAAAACTTCTACCTTTAACTGCTCTATTGCGATCAAAGAATCCTTAAGTTGCTCTATATTTTTACGAAGAACATCTGCCTGCTCCGTAAGAGCTTTAGCAACATCATCAGGTGTTTTTAAAGAGATCAAACGGCTCTTTATATCCTTGAGAGAAAAGCCTAGTGATTTTAAAGATAGAATCTGATGGAGTAGCACTATATCTTTATCGGTATAAAGCCTGCGACCTCCCTCACTTTCTGCCGATGGGGAAAGTAGCCCCTCTTTATCATAATATTGTAGAGTACGGATGGTAACGCCCATTTTCTTAGCAAGTTCCCCAACTGTCATAAATCCTTCCGGAATTGCTCTATATTTAGCCATAATTACTCCCCTCCTCATACCTATTATACATCGTTACGTAACGTCATGAACAAGATTATTTTAAAAAAATTTGATTGAAAAAGACCTTTTCATTTTCGAGAAAAGAAAGAGAGGTCATAGATAAAATGAAGCATGTGACAAAATATTGACATAATTCCTACCCTTTAGAATATTATGGATGAGTATGTGTCATGATTTAGAAAAGCAAAGCACAATTACAAGATGATCAATAGCAAACACAAGGTGATAGACAGTACAATCTATCACCTTTTTCTGTCAAAACTATTTATCAACAGTTATGAACTCAGCTTTCTTATCTATCTCACCTTATATTCGGTGAAAGAAGAATCCATTTTTCACTTGAATCCCTTCTCTTTCGTATGGTAGAATGTATATACAAATTGTATGTACAAAGGAGAGGTAGAAATGGCAAACACGAAAGCAGTGAATTTTCGCGCAGATGCGATATTTTACCAGAAAACAAAAGAAGTACTTGCAGATGAAAAAATTTCTGTGTCGGATGTCCTGAATGCAGCACTTCGAAAAATTGCCAACGGGACTGTGGATCCAAGAGAATTTGTTTCAAGTGATTTGCAGAACACGCAGTATCAAGTGGCTTTTGAGGACTTAAAGAAGGAGATTTTAGTTGGGCACCAGGAAATTGCTCAAGGAAAAGTCACTTCTGTAGTCGATGTGAGAAAGGAATTTGGTCTTGACTAAGTTGAAACGCTATCAGGTCTTTCTTGCAGATCGAGCTAAGCAGGACTTGCGAGAGATTCACGACTATATTCTTGTGAATTTTTATAGCCAGCAAGCTGCAGATGGCAAAGTCGATTTGCTATTAAGTGCTCTTGAGACCCTAGAACTGTTTCCAGAAGCATGTCCTCTGGTATCAAGCCGGGGGTATGGTGATATGACAAATGATGGAAAACCCTATCGTTATATGCCAATAGAGAACTATCTCGCATTTTATTATATGGAGAAGCATACAGTGTATGTTGCTCGTATCCTAAGTGCAAAGCAAGACTGGGTCAAGATTTTTTATAAGTAGGATGAGGAACTTTGTGTTGCACTTCATTTTACAACGTGGCTCTTATAAAAAAATAAGACTGAAACCAAGGTGAAAACTATATGGTTCAGTCTTTTATCCTATTTATGTAGTATAATGAAGGGAGTAGGGGTTCTCCTTTTTAATAGATTTTTTCCAAGCTGATATTAGTCATTCTATTGAGTTAAAATCTAGATTAGAGATAAGAAAGTTAAGTGAATTCGAGAGATTGTTTCTTATTTTATTTTAGAGAATTATCTTATCAGGGAACCATTTCCCTACACTTGGATGACAGGGCTTTTTTTAGGTGTGAGATCTCTCTATCTGTCTATACTTTGGGTGATCCTTTATTTTAGTGCTTTTGTTATCGAATAGGCCCAAAGGAATATCTGGCTATGGATTGTTATCGGTATAGTTGTTATGGCATCTATAGTAGCAACTCCAATAAGAAGATACTACTTTGATTTATAAGTCATTTTTAATTTTAAGTCAGTTTCTGATGGCAATTATGTAGAAAGAGGAAAAGCATGAAGCAATCACTTGAATTTTTAAAAGATAGAATCACTGATAAGATGCCTTTAGAGGATATGGTAGAAATCTTTGAAGATTTGTGTAGTGTTCCTATTGAGGATGAGATGATTTTATTTGAGACAGGGACATATTCAGCTATATCTAATAAAGCCTTGTTTCAACTATCGTTAGTAAGGCAAGCTCCAAATGAAGATGAAGAGTTTTATCAAGTTCACCTTGATATTTTCTATGAAGCTAGTCAAGATAATCAAATCTTCAGTGAAGCGACCTGGGACGAAGATATCGAGGAAAATATTTTTGATTATATTAGAGCCTCAGATGTATTTGCTTATGCTAAAAAGCAAGAATACCTAGCAGTCAATATTTATCTGGATGAAACTTAAGAAGAGTAGTAAAGGAAGGAAATCTGGTGGGAAAAAATGAACATTCTTGATCTTAATTCTAATCAGAAGGAGACGATATTATTAATCCATCCAATGTTATCTTCTGCACAAGGGATGAAATCGCTGATTGCAGATCAGATGGGACAAGAGTTTAGATATATCATTCCGGATTTATCTGCACATGGGCAATCAACTTCGACCATTTACGAATCGGCTCTTAAGGAAAGCCAAATGATTTATGAATATTTAAAGGATCATAATATTAAAGACTTGCGTTTAGCGTTCGGTGCTTCCTTGGGTGGAGTCGTTTTACTAAAATTATTGAAATATAAGGATATCGGGTTTGGTAAGGTTGTTTTTGAGGGGGTAAGTTTATGGACAAAATCAGCTTTGCTTGATGTATTTACTAGGTACCTATTGCTAAAAAAACATAGAAAAGCTATACGCAACATAGATCTAGCTGTTCGAAAGATGGTTTCACTTTATGGAGAAAAAGGAGTGATGATGGCAGATTCTTTCATTGCTATGGATGAAGAAAGCATCAAACATATTTCCCATGATTGTGCATTTGTGGATTTGCCCAACCTTACGCCAGAGGAACAAAAAAGTTGTGTATTCTTTTATGGTTCAAAAGAATTCGACTTGATAGCTGCTAAAAAAGTTCTCCCCCAAAAGTATCCTCAAGCCAAATTTCATATTTGGCAAGGATATGGTCACTGTCGCAAGATCACTGAAAATCCTAGAGCCTACTCTATGATTCTGCGAAATGAAATATTTAGTTCGAACTATTGATTGGGTAAGCTTGTTACTGAAACAGTAATAGAGTGAAATAGCGATAGATTAAATAATGACTAAACTAAGGAATTTGCAAGTGATTTCATTTTAAAAGTTAATTGTTGGCTTTTTCTCAGAATGGGCTTAAAATTTTGTACGGTTAATGGTGGATTTTTCCCATTATAATCTCTCTACAGTTTTATTTCGTATATGAATTGCAATCGGTGTGATAAGTAGGTATAGCAAGGTCAAAATGATAAAAAATCCGATATCAGCATCCAAAAATACATAAACGATATTAAAGCCAAAATGCATGAAAATAGAATAAATCAGATTATTATATTTTTCCAGAATAATATTCATACAAATAGTAATAGATGTAATCACAACTATATTAGCAATAATATAAGGAACCGCGCGCCAGTCCGTAAATTTTGAATCTACAACCCACAGAAGTGTATGCCAGAAACACCAGACTAGGCCTTGGTAAATAGAGGATTTTAAAAAATGATATTTTTTATTAAATTCTTCTCTCATATAACCACGCCACCCCAATTCTTCTCCGGTCGGACCTGATGTGAATGATAAGAAAATACTTAGTGGCAATGATACGGTTCCTAGATTGATGTAGGAGAGCATTGTTTTTTGGGTCATAAGTGAGTAGAGGAAGAGTGATAAAATACTGAGCCCAAATGTAAGACCAAATGAAGATAGAAGTGGGAGTAACGACACTTTAGCAGAGAAACACCGCTTAAGGAAAGTTGTTCTTTTCTCATCAGTCCTGAAATACTTCCATCCAAATAAAAGAAGGTATGATGGAGACCATGCGACGATATTTCGTACAATCCACATGATAACAGGTGGAACCTTAAATACTAAACTTGCAGGAGCTGCTACAAAAATAATGAGTGCCCAAACAAGTACATAAGAACTGATGATGTATCTTTTTAAATAATTTACATTCATTTAGTTACCCTCTTTCTTCAGCTGTATAGATAACTAGTTCACTCTTAATACCATTCAATTCAATTATATTATCTGCATCGGGTGAATCGAATGGTTCAGTTTTTTGCCCATTTTTTTCATAATAAATATTTGTTCCAATCCCTTTGGTAACAGCAGTAAATAGGCTGTTTTCAGGAATACGAATTCTGGATGTTGCTGAAATCTGGTTAATGTCAACTTCACCGTTTAATGAATGACATAATACTTCCATATCAAGATTACAGTTTATTTTTACTTTACCTGAAATATCTTCTAGGGTAATACGAGATGTTTTAAGGTCAAGTTCGATATTGTCACATTCTAGGGAGTGAATTTCTACAGACTCTGCACGTACCGCACATTCAATGTGACTAATATAGCGAGTTGGGATTTGCACAAAGATACTGACCGTTTCTTTAGCCGTTGCCTCTGTTACACCATTGTAACGTTTTACATCTAGGTCAATTCTTTTTCTACTATCATCAATTTTTACTTTAAAATCATTTTGAAGTGTAGAAAGAAGATTAGATACCAGACGAACTCGAATCTTTTCTCCCTTGTATCCGGACAATACAAACTTTTCTGCGCCTCCAAATTTCATATCATAGCTCTTGATCTTATCGATATCATACTCTGTGATACTCTCAAAAAGATATTCGCTTGTCTTAAGACTAGTTCTTTCATTGCAGATTAGCTCATCGATAGAGATGTTAAATAGGTTTGAGATGGATATCATATTCTCGATATCTGGAATTCCAGCACCTGTTTCCCACTTTGTTACAGCTTGTCTTGATACACCGATTTTTTCAGCTAAAAGTTCTTGTGACATCCCTACTTGTTTACGTATGGATTTTAATTTTTCAGCAAATGTCATGTTGTATGACCTCCTCTATATTCTATGATGTAATTTGTCATAAAGTAGCAATATGACTGATTTTAGTATAGAATAAACGATGATTACAGCACAAGCAAGTAGAGGTTGCATTTTCATTATTTTTGCTACTTTGCGTGGCATTTATCGTTTTAACGTTGATTTTTAGCATTATTTTAGTTATTTTACCATACATTCAAATAATAGAATTAAAAATAATATTTTGAAATCTGAACTGCACCCCAAAAGTTAGACAGAAAAAAATCTAACTTTTGGGGTGCAGTTCAATTTTTTTTTTTAAAATTGAGAAAATATTTTTAGAAAACGATGTCGAATATAGTTGACATTAAACAACTAATATTGTAAAATAAATGTATCAAATATATTTGACACATTTGTGATTAGGAGGTGCCAAGTGAACCGGGTGAAGGAATACAGAGTCAATCTTGGTCTTTCTCAATTGGCTTTGGCAAAAAGTATTGGAGTTTCCAGGCAAACGATTAATATGATTGAGAATGGGAAGTATAACCCTTCTTTAGATCTCTGTATCAATCTGGCAAAAGAGCTTGGGACGGATTTGAATTCTTTATTTTGGAGGATCGATGATGATGAATAAAAACTGGCAATTGAAATGTGTTAAAGCCTTCTACGATATTACAGGTGAGCTTGACGAATACAAGGAAAAAGAATTGAGTACCTTTGGGAACAACATGTACATGCTCTTTATGTCGGGGATTATCCTTGGATTCCTGCTCAGTTTCATGTTCACTACAGATTGTGTCGGTGTGATCACGTTTTTAGTATTTTGCTACTCTCTGTACCAACAAGAGCAGGTGATTCATCGTTTGGAACTCGATATCTATGAGGTTTCAGAAGATGAAGTAGGAGAGGCGAAGAAAAAAATGCTAAAAAGAACTTTCCTTCAAACTTTGATTGTGATGGGACTGGCTATTTTTGTTGCTATCGGTCTTTGGAGAACAGGATTGCTACAAGAAAATAAGATAAGCTTTGAAATGTATTTCACTTTTATTTTCCCTCTTGTCATTGGGCTGATTACCATTATCAGTTTCTTGAGTAGTTTCATTGCAAATAGAAGAAAAATCAAGGTGATTCGGGAGTAGATCCATCAGAGATAAGACTGGATATTTATATTAAGATTAAGCTAAAAGTAAATGGAACCCATTATGATGAAAGAAATGAGTAAGTATGAATAGAATAGTAGACGATCAGATAGTACTTATTCCCTATTATAGGAATGATGAGATCTCCCTTCTTTGGTATCAAGATAGTGAGGTTTGCAAACAAGTGGATAATACTGATCAGATTTACGATGTAACAAAACTTCATAAAATGTATGATTACCTATCTTCACATGGTTCTTGCTATTATATCCAATATGAGGGAGTGTTAGTTGGAGATGTGACACTTCAAGATAATTCAGAGCTTTCTATAGTGATCAGCAAAGAGTATCAGAATTTACATATCGGAAGACGATGTGTTTCTGAAATGATACAGTTGGCCAAAGAGAAAGAAATGGTACAGGTCTCTGCTCAAATTTATCCTTTTAATACTCAAAGTCAAAGAATGTTTTTGGCTTTGGGATTTCAGAAAGTAGATGAAGAGTGGTATGAATATAAGTTGTTTTAGAATAGCTGTGTATTATTTTATGTATTAAAATAATAGTCCTTATTTTAAATACTAAAGAATATTAAAGTAAAAATAAACTCATTAAAAAATCTAATTGACATAGGAGAAGAAATTGCCTATCTTCTATGTTTGTAACCGCTTTTTCTGCTATAATATCACTAGATAGAAATGTGGGAGTTTCAATCATGGTTACAAAACGGTTTTTGAAAAATGTTATTGTTGCGATGGTCTCGGTTTTTATGTCCTTGGCCGTTGTTCAAGGGGCTCAAGCCCAGCAAACGGGCCTCGATTACCAGAGCCTTCATCTACTGCCTTTTAATGGCAGTAAGCAGCTTGTACTGGGGGATTTTGATCATTTAGGTCGTGCGACCTCAGCCCATATTCAGCTTCAGGACAAGGATGAGCCAAAGAAAAAAAGAGAACCACGTCTCAACTATAATCCGGTTGGCTGGCACAATTATAAGATTGCTTATGGAAACAAAGGGAAGAAGGCCTGGCTGTTCCATAGAGGGCATCTGATTGGTTATCAATTTAGTGGACTGACCGATGAAGGGAAAAATCTGGTTCCTCTAACTGCCTGGACCAATACGGGGAATTATAAAGGGACAGCGGATAGTAATGTGGAGGGCATGCTCTACTACGAGAAACGACTCGATAGCTGGCTGGCCACCCACCCCAATTATTGGCTGGATTATAAGGTGACGCCTGTCTATACGGGGGATGAATTGATCCCTCGGCAGGTGACCTTGCAATATGTTGGAATTGATCGAGATGGCAACCTTCTACCAATCAATTTAAGTAGCCCCAAAGAGTCAGTAGATGCTTATGGAATCACCACCGTGACCTTGGACAACTATTCTAAGAATGCGACCATTGACTATCTGAAGGGGACAGCCAAGCCATCTTTAGTGCCGACGGAACCAAGTAGTCAACCACAACCTGCCAGTCCTTCTGTAGAGACGAAACCAAGTCAAGCCCCTCAACCGAGTCAGCCAGCAGTGCCCGCACAGCCAGTTCAACCTGTAGAGCCTGTAGCGCCAACTCGTCAACTGGCTCCAGTTGTTTATGTGGCCAGAAATGGGAGTGCTGATGTTTATTGGTACTCTAAGGATAGCATGCCACGAAATACTAACTTTGCCAAAGTAGTTGAAATGTCAGAAGAGCAAGCGCTCAGTCTTGGAAAACGGCATACAAGTAAGGAATGAGTATCAGTCATTTAGATGATGAGAAAGCCCAATCGCTGGGCTTTTTGTGTAGGGTAAGTTCAAAATAGGAGAACTAAAATGATTGATAATATGCTATAATAATAGGACGGAGGTAGAATATGACCTTAGATGTAGATAAAGAAAAAATGATGATTATGGGTGTGATTTTTGACAACAAAAAGGTTTTTAAGAGCGTCTGGTTTGCTCTTAGCACCAATATGATTGAAGGATGGCATCCCACGGTAGAAGACGTGGAGCGACTGAGAGAAGAGGCAGTTGCATTAGGAGTTGGATAATGGTCAGAAAAATATATGATGGGTATGATTATATAGACCCTGATAATTTATACACCTATCCCCATTCATCTGTTCTCATAAATAAATTTAATGAGAAAAATGATAATAAAGCACGAGAATTAGAATATCGTTTAGTAGCAAGCCAAAGTTTAAAACTGTTTATTAATCCAATTGAAGTAAATACTGTTTCAGATATTTTAAAGATTCACAAGTTTCTTTTTGAAGGGATGTATACTTGGGCAGGTCAATACCGTCAAGTAAATATCTCTAAAAGTGGAAATGCTTTTATGCCAGTTCAGTCTTTTGATATGGCAGAAAAATATTTAAATACTTTGATTTCAAACTATCTACTTAACGCAAATAATAAAATTGAGATTTGTAAAAGTTTAGCTGAGATATTAGATAATCTAAATTATTTTCACCCATTTAGAGAAGGAAATGGTCGTACTCAACGAGAAGTTATCCGTTCTTTAGCTTTGATGAAAGGCTATGAATGTGAAATTTCAATTGGTTTAGATGATGATATCTATCACTTATATATGGATGGAACAGTTTATGGAGATACTAGTAAACTCGAACAACTGTTCAATAAACTATTAACAGAAATATAGATCTGTAGTATATTTTAGTAGGAAACAGTATAAAGTGATGCTTATAATGTAAAGTCATTGCTTCAACAAAGATCTTTAAGCCCAATCGCTGGGCTTTTTGTGTTGCATTACAATCTTAAATAGTTAGTAGTCTAAAATAATCTCTCAGAATCTTGCAAAGCTTTTTCTAAAGTTGTATACTAGAGTGAGTTTTGTGTAATCGTTTGCATAAACTGATGAATGATGAGAAAAGAAAGGAAAGTAGGAGACGAGACAGATGGAATTAACAGCGATTTATCACCGGCCTGAATCGGAGTACGCCTATCTTTATATGGACGGTCAACTCCATATTCGCATCCGGACCAAGAAAGAGGATATCAAACGGATTGTCTTGCATTATGGGGATCCTTTTATTTTTATAGAGGATCTATATGAGGTAACCAAGGAAATGGACAAGGTGACGACCGACGACCTCTTTGATTATTGGCAAGTGTCGGTATCTGTCCGCCATGCCCGGATCCAGTACCTCTTTGAATTAGAGGATACAGCGGGAGAGAAGATCTTGTATGGAGACCGGGGTGTGGCAGCCTATAACAAGGAGAACCTGGACTTCGTCATGAACGGCTTTAAGCTTCCTTTTATCCATGAGATTGATGGGTGTGCTGTTCCGGACTGGGTGGCTCAGACAGTTTGGTATCAGATTTTTCCTGAGCGTTTTGCCAATGGGAATCCAGCCATTTCCCCAGAAGGTGTCCGTCCTTGGGATGCGTCAATTGCCCCTACAATGTTGGATTTCTTTGGTGGAGATTTGCAGGGAATCATCGATCACTTGGACTACTTGCAGGATCTAGGAATTACAGGGCTCTACCTTTGCCCGATTTTTGAATCACCAAGCAACCACAAATACGACACCATTGATTACTTTGAAATTGATCGACATTTTGGTGATAAAGAGACCTTCCGCAAACTAGTGAAAGAGGCTCATGCGCGTGGGATGAAGATCATGCTGGATGCCGTCTTCAACCATATTGGCTATGATTCACCCCAATGGCAGGATGTGGTCAAACACGGGGAGGATTCGATTTACAAGGATTGGTTCCATATTAAAAAGTTCCCTGTCTCCTCAGAAAATCTGTGGAATAGTCGCGACTTGTCTTACCATGCTTTTGCCTTTGCGGGCTATATGCCTAAGCTCAATACGGCTAATCCAGAGGTGAAGGCCTATCTTTTGAAGGTTGCGACATACTGGATTGAAGAGTTTGATATCGATGCTTGGCGGCTGGATGTGGCTAATGAAATCGATCATCAATTCTGGCGAGATTTCCGTAAGGCGGTCTTGGCTAAGAAGCCAGACCTCTATATTCTCGGGGAAATCTGGCATTCGTCCCAACCATGGCTCAATGGTGATGAGTTTCATGCGGTGATGAACTATCCCCTTTCTGAAAGTATCAAGGATTATTTCCTGCGGGGCCATAAGGAGACCCAGCGCTTCATTTGGGAGATCAATAGCCAGTCCATGTACTACAGGCAACAGATCTCTGAGGTGATGTTCAACCTCTTGGACTCGCATGATACAGAGCGCATCTTGACGACGGCCAAAGGCGATCTTCAGTCTGTCAAGTCTGCCCTCGCCTTCCTCTATCTGCAACGCGGAACGCCTTGTATCTATTATGGAACGGAGCTAGCCCTCATCGGTGATCCAGACCCAGATTGCCGCCGTGTCATGCCATGGGAGCGCGTGTCAGCGGACAATGATATGCTGAATTTTATGAAGGACTTGATCCAACTCCGAAAAGAAGTAGCGGGCATGATTCAGTATGGTAAAGTGAGTCTGGAAGAAGTAGAGCTAGATGTAGTAGCAGTAGAATGGCAGCATGAAGGTCACATTCTCAAAGCCTACTTTAACCACTCGAAGACAGACTTTGTCTTAGAAAGAGAACAAGCAGATCTGATCAGTCATGGGAGCATTTCCGATGATCTATTGATCATTCAACCAAATGGCTTTGTTATTTATAGGGAAGATTAGTAAGAAAGAAGCCTGGAGTCGAAAGATTGTGGGCTTCTTTTTATAAATAGTATCTTTATTCGCACCCTTATATTATAATAGGAGATGAGAAAGAGGGAGACAGTGATGAAGATGTTAGTAATCAATCCTATTTCGTTTAAAAAAAGAATGACAGAATTTCTGTTTGATTATCTTTTCATTCTAGCTTATTTAGTACTTCTGTTTTTAGGTTCGATGCTTATTTACATCATCTTTTTTAATGGCGTCCCAGAGTTTACAGAAATTCAGTCGCAGTGGCTTGTATTTTTCACCTCTGTTTTGCCAATTACGCTCTTGTTCACATTCTTGGATTATAAAAATGATGGCAGTTTTGGGAAGGTAAAAGCGGGACTTGAACTGGTCTACCAGAAAAAAACGATGCAGGCTAGCTTGATTAGAAATGCCATCAAATTTTTACCTTGGCAACTCGGTCATATGGGCACGATTCATGGCTTCTATAGTAATTTTGATGTGTTATTCATTGTCCTTTCTATTTCAGCGACTTTACTCGCAGTTTTGCTACTAGCAATGACGATGTTTAGGAAAGATAAGAGGCATCTAGGAGACTTGCTTGCCCATACACAAGTCCAACTAAAAAAAGAATAGGGTACAGATTGTTTATCCTATCCTTAAAGAAAAAGACTAACATAGTTAGGAAGTATCTGTATGAATGAGACTGTTGAGTTTACAAATCTTTGTATGGTAAGAGACAGCGATAGAGTTCTTGTTATGGATCGTAAAAAAGAGGACTGGCCAGGCATAACCTTTCCTGGTGGTCATGTCGAAGCGGGAGAATCATTTACGGAAGCAGTAATCCGTGAAGTGAAGGAAGAAACTGGCTTAAGGATTGCTTCTCCCCAGATTTGTGGAATGAAAGATTGGGTAGAAGACGGCATTCGTTATGTAGTTCTCTTTTATAAGACAGAAAAGTTTGAAGGAGACTTAATATCCTCTGAAGAGGGGGAAGTCTGGTGGGAGGACCTGAAAGAATTGCCAAATCTAGACCTCTCCTTAGATATGGAGGATATGCTTCGTATTTTTCTTGAAGAAGACCTGTCTGAATTTTTCTACTACCAAGATGGAGAAGACTGGAAGTACGATTTAAAGTAAATTTGGATACTGATTCTTCTAATAATTAACTTAATAATTTTTTTCAGTTAACCCATTGGTTGGCTGTTTTTCTTTGTCATAAATAAAAAATAAAAGATCGTCATCACTCTTGAGTTGACTTCTTAAAATGTTATAATGAGTGATATAAAACCGTATTTAAAGAAATTGAAGTAGATAGAGGAGTTGTTCAATGTCAAACTTGAATGAAAATTTGCGCATTGTCAGTGTTAGAGAAATGATGGCAGAAAGGTTAGCGATTCCTAATTATCAGAGACCGTATCGTTGGGGAACACAATCAGCACTTAGACTGATCACAGATACTTATGAGGCGTTTAAGAATAGAATTCCTGAATATCGAATGGGGTCTGTTGTACTCCATAGAGAAAACAGAAATGACGCATCTTCTAAACTTAATATTGTCGATGGCCAGCAGCGCTTAACAACTTTTTCTATTCTTTTATTTGTGGTGTATGAGATACTTCAAGAGACATCATATGCTAATCTTTCATCCTTGCTGAATGAGGAATATAATGAGCTATCTAGAGAAGCAATTGTGAATAATCTACAAATCATCAAACGTAAGCTAAGAGAGTTTGATAGACAAGAAGTTAAGAAGTACGCTGATTATCTTCTTGATAACTGTTCATTGGTAAGGATTATCACGAATGATGAGCAGGAAGCCTTTCAATTTTTTGACTCCCAGAATTCTCGGGGGAAGGCTCTCTCTCCACATGATTTGTTGAAATCTTATCATTTGAGAGAAATGAATGATGAATCTGAAAGTGATAAGATTGAGATCATACAAGCTTGGGAAAATAAAAATCAAAGCGAACTGGAGGATCTCTTTGCGGACAATCTCTTCCCCTTAGTGAGATGGTATAAGAACAAAAATGGCCTTCATTATTCTACTAAAGATATTCAAACATTTAAGGGAATTAAACCTTCGAATCCCCATCATTTTGCGACTTATGCTAAAGCCTCTCATCTTTATGTTGAACGTTTTAATGCTGACAAAGTGTATGAGCTAACAACTGGAATTCCTTTGAATCAATTCCAGTTAACCCAACCCTTGATTGCTGGAAAGAGATTCTTTTCATACACCTTGCATTATGCCAACCTCTATAGAGAGATTGTGAACTTGGTCGATAGTAGCTTTAATGAAGAAGAGGTCATAAAAAACGGAACTGGTGATCTCTATGTTTATAATCTCTTCATAAATATTTTGATGTTCTATGTCGACAAATTCAGTATGAAGGAATTGACACCTGCAAGATTGTCTTTTCTACATAGATGGGCTTATTCTCTAAGATTGACCATGAAAGCAGTCTATAGAGAATCGGTGAATAAGTACGCACAAGGACAATCGGATCGTATCAATAAAGGATTGAATCTCTTTGCCTTGATTTCTGAAATGCAGGATCCGATAGGGTTGGATACCATTGTGCTAGATTTTATTTCCAAGGAAGCTTTCCAGAATTCCAACTTGAATAAAAAACGTTATCAAAAACTCTATGATAAAGTATTTGGAGAGGAGGACTAGTCTAATGAGAAGTGAAAAGTATATTCAACCAGATGAATTGAATGTGGACAATGTTTTTGAAAATGTCAACTATGTCATCCCAATTTACCAACGAAATTACGCATGGAGAAAAGATGAAATTGAGCAATTGCTAATGGATATTGATGATCTTGACGAAACTAATTCAAGTAAATATTACCTTGGCAGTTTAGTGGTCAATCAGGTCCAACCTCGAATTTATGAAGTAATCGATGGCCAACAACGCTTAACTACTTTGTTTTTGCTTCTTCGTTATCTGGATCATCCTTCTGTAGAAAGAAATCCTTTGAAATTTGAAGCTAGAGAAAAATCGAACATCACTCTAGGTGAGATCGAAACTGTAATGGATAGTAAAGAGTCTTCTCTTTATTCAGAAGAGTTAGTAGAAGGCTATGAAATAATAAAGAAATATTTCCAGAGCAAAAACGCTAATGATGATTATAAAAAACGGTTTAGAGATAAGTTTTCTACTGTAACAATCATCCGAACTCAGGTTCCTCAAAATATCGATTTGAATCACTATTTTGAGATCATGAATACTCGTGGAGAGCAATTGGAACTCCATGAAATTGTGAAAGCAAAGATTTTGGGTGCTATCAAGTCTGAAAATGGATTCAGCGAAGAGGACAAAAGAGATAAACTAATTGCAGCTACGATTTGGGATGCTTGTGCACAAATGGACAACTATCTTCAGATGGTTTTTCCGATAAAAATACGTGAAAAACTATTTAGTGAAAATTGGGATATGCTGAGGATGGCTGACTTCTCAGATCTTCGTGACATTTTTAATGCAGAAAATAACAGTGATGAGACTAAATTTACCTTAAAAACTATCTTGCAAGCGCCGGATCCTACTGTGTCTAATCAAAGTGATGATAGGGAAGAAGAAAATGAACGATTTGAGTCTATCATTAACTTTCCAAATTTTCTTTTGCAGGTCAATGAAGCCATGGAGATGACTGAGACGGATCGTGATAGTGGATTAGATGATAAGCGATTCCTTGACTTATTAAAGGACAGATGGGCTAGTAAAGAAAAGGCCTTGGAGTTTATCTATGCTCTTTTGAAGTATCGGTATCTCTTTGATCGTTATATTATTAAAAGGGAATATATCGGTGAATACAAAGTCGAAGGGAAATGGTCTTTACAAAAGCTCGTCATGTATGAGGATAAAAAGGGGAGATATAAGTCTACTTTAGACTCAACGGATCAAGAAGAAGGAATGGATAATCAACAATTACGACTCCTAGAATCTTGCCTGCGCGTGACCTATACTTCCCCTAAGACCATGCACTGGATTGCTAGAGTCTTGACAAATGTGAATAAAGAGCAAGATGGTAAACTTCTTATCACTACCTTAGAAAAGTATTGCTGTCAAAAAATTGAAGCTTCAGATTATCAAAATCGAAGTGGGTTCAGTATCGATCGGATTGTCTTTACTTATTTGGATTATCTGTTGGCAAGGGATAGAGCATCTGAATTTAGCAATTTCCAATTCCAGTTCAGAAATTCTATCGAACACTTCTTCCCTCAGCACCCTATTAACGGTGATAATTCAGTGACTGTTGAAAATAGAGATCTGTTGGGGAATCTTGCTCTCATCACCGTTTCAGCAAATTCAAAGTTTTCAAATCGGTTTCCAATTGAGAAGGTTGAACATTTTCCAAATATAATAGAGCAAAGTCCCAAATTAAAGGTGATGAGTGACTTGGTCAAGAAATATGATCGAAAATGGGATAATGACTGTGTTAAAGAGCACCATGAGAGTATGCTCAGTCTATTAGAAAAGGAAATAGAAAAGTACAATTAGGTATTGTTTGCCCTTGCTCTGTTTATCAGTTTCTTTAGTTGTACTTTCCTCTACATAGGTGTATAATGTGTCCTTAGATAAACAAATGAGGAGTTTACTATGGAATTAAAAGATTTTACAGAAAAAGAACAAGAACAAATCAAGCAAGGATTGAGCACGGCTGAGATTTCTGATAAAGAAGCAGCGAAGAAGTTGCTTGCCCTTGTACCGCAAGAATGGATCAAACGCATTCCTTTCTTTGTCAGAGGGCATGCAACGACAAAGACAGTTGAGCGTGTAGCCAAGCAATACCCTGAACTCTATGCGGTGGCAAAACGTCAAGGGGACCTTCCTGAAAAAGAAGGCGAAGAGCTCCGCAAAATTATGACAGCTATCTTTGAAGAAAAGATGAACAAACACAAGATTAAATAAGATTCATTATCATTGAAGAGCTGGACAGTTTGCCAGCTCTTTTTTTCTACTTATAAACTTTTCTCATTTCGTAAAAAATAGTTGGAGCAAAGCCAGTTTTAAACTATAATATAGGAGAAGGATTATCGATATGAAAAATTTATAGTACAAACATTTTAATCAATAGAGAAGGAACATTTTATGAAACCATCTAAAAAAATCATGCTCCTTACAAGCTGCGCCTTGGCGATCCTTGCTTTAGCGGCTTGTGGTAGCAACCAAAAGCAATCTAAGGAAAAGCAGGAAAGTTCCACTGTGCAGAAATCTAGTTCAGATAAGGAGCGCTACAAGGGAAGCTACAGCAACCTTAACAGCAAGGCAAGTGTCGAAGAAGTGAGGGCTCTCTTGTCTGCTTATTTGGATAAGGAAAGTGTAGACAAGTTTCTTGGTCTAGTAACGGACTATGATAGCATTGTTGGCTCTGTTGGCTTGACGGGTGACTTCAGCAAGTTCAAGAAAACAGACTACAATGTCGAGAAGATCAGTGACTTGTGGACCAAGCAGAAGGGCGATTTCGTCGGGACCAACTGCCGGATCAATAGTTATACCTTGTTGAAGAATCGCATCGAGATTCCTAAGATGAAAGCGGATAGTGAACTCTTGTTCGTGGACAATGATGCCATTGACAAAGGGAAGATCTTCGATGAAGCAGACAAGGAAGCTTTTAACATTCTCTATTCACGGGTTCCGACAGAGGCTACAACGGATGTCAAGGTTCACGCCAAGAAGATGGAAGAGTATTTTGCCAATTTCAAATTCAATGAAAATGCCCGCATGCTTTCCGTCATCGTTCATGATAACCTAGATGGCAATACGCTTTTTGTCGGGCACGTCGGTGTCTTGGTTCCTGCCAAGGACGGCTATCTCTTTGTCGAAAAACTGACCTTTGAAGAGCCCTACCAAGCCATCAAGTTTGCGACCAAGGAAGATGTATACAAATACTTGGAGACAAAATACCAGGACTACACAGGCGAAGGTCTAGCCAAGCCCTTTATCATGGACAACGAAAAATGGGTTGAGATGAAGTAGAGGATGAAAGACAGCGTGTTAGAATTTAGAAAGATAATGGACTATGCTCCGATTCTATATGTGCTAGTTTTCTTGCTCTTTTTCACTGTTCTCCTTTTCCTGAGAAGAAGGGCAATCGTGAGACGTAGTGGAGGTCCCTACTTTGCCCCGTTCCATATTAGCCGTGGAATCTTCTATATCCATGTCGCTTTGTGTTTCAGTCGTCGCAGGATCCCACTGAAAGAAATCAAGCAAATTACGTACGCAATTTTTCGTGGACGATCTGGTGGTGGGGCTCGCTATGCTTTCTATATCGAACTCAGAAATGGAAAGACTATTCCCTTCTTTTTTGGAAAAAGTAAGCGGAATGAAGAGCTAGTGGAGAAGCTAAAACGAAATGCAGGTAGGTATGGGTTTAAAGTAGATAGCACTGGAAATTAATCGAAAGAAAAAGGAATCGCGAATGAATAGAAAGCAAGCCCTATCCATGTATTTGATAGGGACCTTTGGTCAAGTATTAGGAGTCAGCCTTCTGGTTTGTTTTTTAAGAGCAGGAGGAGTCAAGGTTGATTTTACATCACCATTTGGGATCATCGCTATTATTGTAGGTGGCTTGTCATCAGCTTTGTGGGGCAGTCTTGCAAGCATTAGTTACCATCAATCTAGTTTCAAACAAGTTCTAAAAGATTTTTTTCAAGTCAAAGACAGTTTAGCTAATTATTGCTTGGTGCTCGTTTTCTTGTTGCTTGACTTTTTCCCATTTATCTTAGGTGGTAAGATCACCACTCAATCGTTGGTCTTGCCATTGGTGCTCTTTTTAAAGGCTCTTCTTTTTGGTGGGATTGAAGAAATTGGCTGGCGTTATTTCTTTCAACCAACTTTGCAGGAAAAAATACCTTATTTTTCAGCTACTTTGATCACCTTTTTAGCTTGGTCTAGTTGGCATCTACTATACTTTTATATCGACGGTTCTTTAGCTGTCATTCAATTGTTTCCGTTTCTAGTAGGTTTGCTAATTAACTGCTTTATCTTATCGGCCTTGTATCATAAAACGCAAAATTTATGGCTCAGTGTCATGACTCATGCCTGTATCAATTCCTTGTCTCAGATTCTAGTGAATGAAGAGGTATGGCTATCTATCGTCAGTAAAATTCTTATTATTAGTTTAGCAATCTGGATTGCAAGAAAGAAGTATGTAACTGTAAAGGAGGAAAAATGAACAAATTTATTTCAAAACGATCAGTTGCTATCTGGTATGCATTGACTGCTCTCCTTACTACAGTTCTAGTAGGGCAAGTGATCCTTTGGTTTTTCCCGGATGGAAGTAGTATGGGGGCCTCACTCCTGTTTATCCTAATGAACTTGATTCCCATGATTGTGGCTGCTGTCTTTTCTCTTGTGTTGAGTGAAGTCAACTCCTTGGGTGAATTTTTCAAAAAGGTCTTTCTTCAAAAAGAAAGTTCCCTATCTTGGATCCTAGCTTTCTTCATCCCCGTCATCTATTATGGGATTTCCATCCTGCTTATGAACGTTCGCTTTACTGGGAACTCCTTCTTGGCCTTCTTCCTATACTTCCCTTGGACCTTATTATATGGCGGTTTGGAAGAAGTCGGTTGGCGTTGGTTTTTACAAGATCATCTTTCCTTTAGTAAGCACTTTATACCTAAAATGATGCTTCTTTCCATTGTCTGGTTCCTCTGGCATATCCCTATTTATCGACTCCCTTGGATTACAGCAGGTTCGTCCAACTATCTCATCTTTTACCTGATGATTTTAGGGAATACCTTCCTGTTTGGGGCGCTCAAGGAGTACTCGAAAGGAGCTGTTCCTTGTATCCTCGCTCATATGCTGATCGATAGTCTGGCTGTCCTCATGCTGGTTCAGAGCTCGCTTCCTCAGATTATCCTTCTAGTTAGTTTCGAAATCCTAGTAGCCTCTTGGCTGGTGGCTGCACGAAAATCAGAGAAATAGAGTTGTATCTCTTTCGGTGGGAGTCTGTCATCTTTAGCCTTTAGGACTTCAATGTAGAGTCCATAAAATGGTATAATCAGTTTAACGAAGAATCTAGAGATAGGATCAAAGTATCAACATAGTGTTATTTTTATCTATAATGAGAGGGGGAAAGACCATGCAAAAAACCTTTCAGTTGTTGCGAAGAGGAGATATAGAGGGAGTCCGTCAGATATTGGATAAAAAGCCTGAAGAAGTCAATGCTGTTTCGGGTGACAAACCTAAAAGAGATCAGGGACAGTCGCTCCTTCAAGTCGCTATCAAATCGGGACATTTAGATATTGCAAATTTACTCATTGATAGAGGAGCAGATCTTAACTTTATTGAAGAGCCGACAGAGCTGAATCCATTTTGTCAACCGGTCCTCCAAACAGCGGGTGGACGGGCTGTATTTGACTGTAGGCGCATGATCAAACGCTGGAATGGCCAATATGAGATGTATTCGTCTAAAGAAAAGGCTGACCAGTCTTTCAAGGTTTTTGAGAAAATGTTGGAACTTGGGGCAGATATCTCTCAGAAGGACAGCCATGGTGGGACTTTGTTGCAAACTATTTTAATTGAAACCAAGGAAGTGTTGCCATCTTATTATTGGAAAACAAAAGAAACAAGCGATAATGTCCTCATAACGGATGAATTACGTCATGATTTAAATCGTATTTATGATCTATTAATTCGTTACGGTGTGACTGCGGACGAAATAGCGGTCTATCAGAAGATTCCTCTCAAAGAACTTTACCAAGACAGTCCGACCATGGAGTTCTTAAATCGGTTAGATCAGAGCAGAGCTTAATAAGCATTTGAACTACTAGTTAAAAGAGCCTCGGGGCTCTTTTTGTTTGGTCTGACAAAGTTGAAGCAGTAGGAAAATGTTAGACCGGATTTTCTTAAAAAAATGGATACAAATCCTAGATGAAATAGAGTATACTAGTTGATGAAAGAACAAGATTTTTAAGTACCTAATTCAGGAGGGCAGTTTATGTCTCAAGAAACTTTCATCATGGCGATTGACCAGGGAACCACTAGTTCGCGGGCTATCATTTTTAACAAAAAAGGCGAGCAAGTTAGCTCTAGTCAAAAGGAATTCACTCAGATTTTTCCGCAGGCTGGTTGGGTGGAGCACAATGCCAATGAGATTTGGAACTCGGTTCAGTCGGTGATTGCTGAGGTCTTTATTGAAAGTGGCGTCAAGCCCAATCAAATCGAGGCGATCGGCATTACCAATCAACGGGAGACGACAGTTGTTTGGGATAAGAACACAGGCCTTCCTATTTACAATGCTATTGTCTGGCAATCACGGCAAACTGCTCCACTGGCTGAAGAACTTAAAAACCAAGGCTATGTAGAAACCTTCCACCAAAAGACAGGTCTAGTCATTGATGCCTACTTCTCAGCGACTAAAGTTCGTTGGATTTTGGACCATGTAGAAGGGGCGCAAGAGCGTGCGGAGAAGGGCGAATTGCTCTTTGGAACCATTGATACTTGGCTGGTCTGGAAGCTGACGGATGGAGCTGCCCACGTGACAGACTATTCCAATGCTGCCCGTACCATGCTTTACAATATCAAGGAACTGAAATGGGACGATGAGATTTTGGAAATCCTCAACATTCCTAAAGCCATGCTTCCTGAAGTGCGTTCAAACTCTGAAATCTATGGCAAGACAGCTCCTTTCCATTTCTACGGTGGACAAGTGCCGATTGCAGGGATGGCGGGAGACCAGCAGGCTGCTCTCTTTGGTCAATTAGCCTTTGAACCTGGTATGGTCAAAAATACTTATGGAACTGGATCTTTCATCATTATGAATACGGGTGAGGAGATGCAGTTATCAGAAAATAACCTGCTGACGACGATTGGTTATGGGATCAATGACAAGGTCTACTATGCCCTTGAAGGATCTATCTTTATCGCTGGAAGTGCCATTCAGTGGCTTCGTGACGGTCTGCGTATGATCGACAGTTCACCTGAATCCGAGGCCTATGCTCTGAAGTCTCAGAATGACGATGAAATCTATGTGGTCCCTGCCTTTACGGGTCTTGGGGCACCATATTGGAATCAAGAGGCGCGTGGTTCTGTCTTCGGACTTACCCGGGGAACGTCCAAGGAAGACTTTATCAAAGCAACCCTTCAATCCATTGCCTATCAAGTACGCGATATCATCGACACCATGCAGGTAGATGCCAAGACTCCTATCCCTGTCTTAAAAGTAGACGGAGGGGCAGCGAAAAATGATTACTTAATGCAGTTTCAGGCAGATATTCTTGGGATTGCGATTGCCCGCGCCAAAAACCTGGAAACAACGGCTTTAGGAGCAGCCTTCCTAGCAGGTCTGACCGTAGGCTATTGGAAGGACTTGGAAGAATTAAAATCTCTTCATGGAGCAGCCCAAATCTTTGAACCAAAGATGGATGAAGCTCGCAAAGAGAAATTGTACAAGGGGTGGAAGAAAGCAGTCAAAGCCACTCAAGTATTTGCGGAGACCGATGACTAAAGGGATCAATCAAACGAATAGT